>CAZSBW010000579.1:0-1957 GCA_964604815.1 uncultured Salinivenus sp.
TCGTCTACTACGGGCGGGAATAGCCCCCGAAGTCCCCGTTCCGGGATAGCACTCACGTCGAAATCGATCAGAACCGAATCTTTATGACGGACCCCCGAGGCAAGAAGCAGGACGGCAAGCGCAAAGACATCGCCGACACCATTCGGAAGCTTCTCCGGAAGGCCGAGTCGACCGGCTATGAGGACGAGGCGAAGGCCTTCCGCAAGAAGGCCGAGGAGATGATGCGCAAGCACGCCCTCACCCGCGCAGAACTCGAGCGGGCGACGTTTGTCGTGCGCCATTTCGAGCACCCGACCTACTCCCAGGCCCCGGGCTGGTACAAGAGCCTCGTCGCAAACGTGGGCACGTTCCTGGGTGTCTTTACCGCCTACGACTCCAGAGAGACGGGGGAGAATTGTGTGTTCATCCTCGGGGGACGAGAGCAGGACATCGAGATGCTCGAATACACGACCGAGGCCATCAAGAACCAGGTCCAACAGTTGACCGAGGAGTACAAGGAGGACCCGTCCGTTGGGCGCAAAGAGGCAAACGCCTACCGGCTTGGGGTCGTCCAGCGGGTGGGAGAGAGGCTACGAGGCATGGTCCGGAACGTTAGCGGCGGGCAGGAAGAAGAAGGGCTCGTTCTGGTCGAGGAAAACCGAAAGAAGCAAGAGCAGGGCCGCCGGGCTGCCGAGCGGGACGGGCACCGGTTTCGGCGGGGGCAAGGGGCAAAGTATCAGAGCGAGCAGGCCCGGAAGGAGGGGGTCCGGGATGGGGACCGCGTGAACGTCAACAAGGGGGCTCCGACGTCCTCCGAGGAGCGCCGCCTCTCGTCGTAGAGGGAGTGCCGCAGGAGGGGCTCCCTTCGATGCGGCGCGCGAGGAGAGTCGCCGCTCTCGCGAGTGTGGGGGACGGAATATTCCGCCTGTGACCGTGGGCGGAGTGCTGCTCAAAACCGTGGTCCTCTGCGGGGGCTCGGCTATGCTGAAGTGCCGATCGGCCTCTTGGCTTCCGTGCGGCCGGACGGTATAGAGGAGGATGGCCGTCCAACGTCTTCACGCCAACCCCCTGATACCATTTTTACTGATCCGTGCATAGGTAGGTAAACCACATTCCCCGTGTGCGGAGGACCGTGGTATGCTCCCGGTCGGGATCGTCTTTAGTAACCCATGCGAATCAGGAGTTGAATCGAGACAGCTAATTCGGTTGTCTTTGCGTCTCGAAAAATTCCGAATTTCGTCATTCCGCACAAGGGAAGCGTGGCTTCCCAGATGCGGGATCTTTTTGACGTGAGCAATCGCCAATATTCGAAAAGATCCTGATCCCGAAAGCATTCGGGAGACGTGCCAAGAGTGGAATTTTTCGGGACGCTGCAGGAAGAAGGCTCAACCCCTGATTCGCATAACCCATTCACGTATCAGTAGTACGAAATGTCTGCTTTCGAAAAACGAATGCTTCCTTCGGTGGAAAATTTTTGACGTACGATCGCCCTGGTGTCAACATGCTCAGTTCTTTTCGCTCTGCCTTGGCCAACGGAACCCCGACTAAACGGATTTTACTGCTGGGCGGCACGTTCTTTCTGATCTTTCTTTTCGTGAACGTTCTCGTCGTAGACGTGCTTGGCCCGTCCGCTCAAGGAGGTACGGTGCTGGTGCGCCGGTCCATCGGATCCTACGTGTGGCTGGCCATTCAGTCGCTTGCGGTGGGCGTCGCTACGCACTACGTGGAGGAAAAAACCGCCTGGCTTTCGTTTGAGCCCTCGGAATGATACCAGCGATCGAGGAACGGGACATTTGGTCACGGATGCGCCGGGCCTGTCTAACCTGCATTCTTCGGCCGCCTGAGGTCCCGGGACAGGGACACCCGTGTGCCGGACCCGGGATAAAACAGAGTGCCGCGTCAACCGTGATTCTTTGTACGCGTCTGAGAAGCTGTTTGGCGGACGTTCTGTGACCTACGACTTCGTGGATCTCGTGCA
>CAZSBW010000580.1:0-1950 GCA_964604815.1 uncultured Salinivenus sp.
GCATCACCCCGGGCTTGTCGTAGGAGGCCACGAAGCGGCCCGCGCCGTCCGTCGGATACCGGTCGGCGTGGCGCATGGGCGGGGTCTCCACGTTCGAGGCGAGCCGGAAGTAGTAGTGCTCCGAGCGTGCCCAGGCGTCCTGGTCCGCAAAGAAGTCGTCGCGGCCCTCCGTCTCGTTGAACGTCGTCGTGCCCTCGTCCATCCAGGCATGGGCCTTTTCATTGGTCCCCACAATCATCGGAAACCACATGTGGCTGATCTCATGATAGGTGACGCCGAACAGCGCCTCGTCTGAGTCGGGATCGCCGATGTGGGTAATCATCGGGAACTCCATCCCGCCTCCAATGGGGCCTTCGACCGTCGTCATGTGCGGGTAGGGGTACGGAATGAGCATGTCCGACAGGTGCTCGATCGAGAACTTTGCAAACTCGGCCGAGCGCTGCCACGTGCTTTTTTCGGGGCGGTAGAAGGCGTGAATCATGCTGGTGCCGTTGCCGGTCTCGGCCGTGGTCGCGTCCCAGACGAATTTCCGGGACGTGCCGAATGCGAAGTCCCGCACCTTCTCGGCCGAAAAGGTCCAGGTGAGCGAGTCGCCGTTCTGGGCGTCGGCCGTTGCGGTGCCCGCGCCGCGCTCGGTGCTGTCCACCACGCTCACGACGCTGTCGGTCTGCCGCGCCCGGTCGAGACGCGCCTGCACCGCGTCGGTAAGGACATCGTCCGGATTCTGGAGCGTGCCGGTGGCGCCCACGAGCCACCCTTCGGGCACCGTGATCGAGATGTCGTAGTCGGCATATCCCATGTAGAACTCGCCGTCGCCCTGGTACGGCTGGGCCGTCCAGCCGTCCACGTCGTCGTAGACGGCCACGTGCGGGTACCAGTACGCCAGGAAGTACACCTCCTCGTCCTGCCCCATCCGAAAGTTGTCAGCGCCCGGGATCGGGAAGTGCCAGTCCACGTCGAGGGACGCCGTGGAATCCGGCATCAGGGGCGACGGCAGGACGATGATGAGACGAGTGTCACGGACCGTATATCCCTGGCCCTGCCGGCGCAACTGCCGAAAGGAGGAGGCCCGCTGCAGGGAGTCGGCCCGGGCAAGGTCGAGCCGGTCGAGCGTCATCCCCCCCGTTACCTCGGCGGGTCGGTTGCGGATGGCCCCTTCCTCGTGAATGTTCTGCCGGAGGTGCAGAATCACCTGGCGGAGCGTGTCCGGGGAATTGTTTTTGTACCGGATCGTCCCCGAGCCGCGAAGCTCATTGGCCTCCGGGTCCACGGTGGCGTCGAGGTCGTAGTCGGCCGTATTCGTCCAGTAGTTGGGCCCCGGCTTCCCAGAGCGGGTCCGGGTGCCTGCTTCCACGGCCCGTTCGACATCTTGGTCGGGCGTGACGGGATACGGGATGGGCCGCCGCTGCTGCATCGTCGTGTCGGACGTGGCGGCGGGCTGGGCCGCCGTCGTCCCGATTCCGAGGAGGGCAAGAAGAAGACCAGCGAGGACGAAGCGAATACGCATCGGATAGAGAGCAGAACGAGATTGATGATAGCGAGCCGCAGGCTGTACGGGGGCGGGAGTCGCGGGATCCCAGCGGGTGGCGCCCCGTTTCGGACCTCACTCCTCGGAGGGCGACGGCCCGCCGTGCCGCTGAAACCACTCCAGCACGTGGGCGGCCTTGGCCGCGAGGTGGCTGGGCCGGGCGGCGATGCCGTGGGAGGCCCCCGGGACCCGCACGAGCGCCGTCTCCACCTCCCGCAGCTTCAGGGCCTGGTAAAACTGTTCCGACTCCGACATCGGCGTGCGGTAGTCCTCCGTGCCCGTCATCAGCATCGTCGGAGTGGTCACGTCGTCGACGTAGGACAGCGGCGAGCGCTCCATGTAGTGGTCCTCGTGCTCCCACGGCAGTCCGGGAAACCAGTACTTTACGCCGTAGGGATACATGTCGGCCGTGAGCGCCCAGC
>CAZSBW010000581.1:0-1947 GCA_964604815.1 uncultured Salinivenus sp.
CTGTGCGATTGCGAGATTATTCAGGGGACATCATCGGTTTTCCACCGAAAGCGAGAAGCTGTTTCGTAAAACTCCGCCACTTTCCTTGATCTGGTGTCCATCCCGACAGCCGTCGCGGATGGACAAAAAAGATCACGGCTTTGAAGAAACGGTCTGACTCTCTCCTCCGCTCCACTGACGGGGATCCTAGATCCCCATTCTCAAACTCTCCCGACGATTGTCGGGATCAGACATGAGAAATTTCGGTCGTTCCGCTCTGGCGGCAATCCTAGATTGCCTCCGTCCGGGCGGCCATTTCTTCGAGGCCGGAGGAGCTTTCTGTCGCTTTTTCGAGGCACTCTTCGTTTGGGAGGCGTCCGGCGGTTAATCTCGCAACGTCACAAGATCGCCTCTCTCGGAATGACTCTTTCCCAAAACGGTTTGCTTGAAACTGCACTGGGAGAGTGCCTCGCCGGGCTGGAGCGCTTCGGCAATTGCCAGAAGTCCAGCGGTGGCCTGCCGAGGAGCAGGGAGGACACTCGGTCATTCGATGATGCATAACACTTGCGCACTACGACGTTGGATCAAACTGAAAACCCTCCTCTTTCGTGTACGTGCGACTGCACGGGGCCGGGAAGAAATACCGGGGCCGCTACTCAGACACTGCGCTCGACGACTGGGCGCGGCAGATTCGCGACTGGCAAGACGAGGGGCGCGACGTGTACGTCTACGTCAACAACACGGCCGGCGACGGACATGCCCCCCACGACGCGCAGCGGCTCCGAGAACGGGTGTAAACGGCGCATAGGGAATCGCTGCGGGAGCGCGCGTCCCGTCGCTGAACGCACAGAACGCATACCGTCGGCCACGCAGAGGGGATTCCCCTACGGAAAACGCTCGACGAGAAAACGACGGCTCCGGCGCAGGAGCTTGGCGAGAAGGTCCAGCGTGACGCCGAACAGGATCCCGGCAATCACGAGGAGCTTGGGACCGAGATCTTCCCCGATCCCGGGAAGGCTCAGCCAAGAAAGAACGCGGTCGATCAGGCCGGTCTGATCGGAGACGACGAAGAGAACCGACCCAAGCGCCAGACCGAGGACAGCTGCTCTGATGAGGTCCTCGACGAGTCCGACGCCGTTCGGGGAAGATGATTCGTGCTCAGAAGAAGCTCCCTCCTCAGCGGACTGCTCTCTGTGCATGTGTTCACCCATTCAAACAGGAGGCGTGTGTGAGCGAGCATCTCGTGCCAGTAGACGGCCCGGCGCAGGACAGTGCACGAAAAGCGTCCGCGTCGAGAAATGAGCCGTATACGTCCGGATGATACGCTTCCCGATAAAAATCGCCCCCTGAAGACGACGAAAATACCTTGATGCGGCTGGGAAAAACGCTCTAACCGCATCTGCAACTGGCCGATTCGGGGTGAGGAGGCTCGACGGCGAGAGCTCAGTCTCTCTGGTCTTCGTCGCAGACGTCGTCAATCCGGTCGAGCGGGCCGCCTGACGGGGTCGCCGACCCGGACAATCGACCGCTTAAAAGTCTTCCCCAGAGAGACGAGCCCCCGTGGTCCACATCCTGCATGGGAAACGGGCATCCGTGGCCGTTCTTTTCCTCATTCGACCGCCGGCACCGCCGCCAGGCTCTCGTCGATCCGCTCGTCCGGCAGTTCGAAGTCGGCCAGCTCGCCGTTGCGGAAGTCCTCGTACGCGCTGAGGTCGAAGTGGCCGTGGCCGCAGAGGTTGAAGACGATGGTTTTCTCCTCGCCCGCCTCCTTCGCCTTGAGGGCCTCGTTGCGGGCGCCCCACACGGCGTGGCCCGCCTCCGGGGCCGGCAGGATGCCCTCGCATCGCACAAACTCCTCGCAGCTCTCGAACATCGGGACCTGTGGGGTGCTCGTGGCCTCGATGACGCCCGCCTCCAGCAGCGCGCTGATCTGCGGGCTCATGCCGTGGTAGCGCAGGCCGCCGGAGT
>CAZSBW010000582.1:0-1935 GCA_964604815.1 uncultured Salinivenus sp.
GCCATCCCCGACAAAGCCAAGAACTACGCGAAGTACGACCTGGTGCGCCTCGTCAACAAGGTCGTCGATACCCTCGGCCTGAGCGAGTCCCTCGTCGAGCGCGTCATCGACAAGTGCTTGGCCGTGCCCGCCGAGCGATTTTTGCGGATGAAGCGGTCGGTCACCCTCCTCGTCACCGAAGACGAAGCCAACGGCGAGGGCACAATCGTACAGGGCCGCTACCAAAGCCCCATCCTGGTGCAGTGGCGCAAGTCGAAGCCGCAAAAGCGCCGCCTCCGCGTGACGCTCTCGCGATTTGAGTAGCCTCCCCCCGACTGGCCTTCCCCGATCCCTGCCATCGCAGAAAATAACCGGGAAAGCCCCCTGTCGCGTCAGGAGCAAACGCCGATTGGACGGTCGTCGCCGGCGGTCTAAATGAGCGAGTGCGACTGCCCCCCGTCCACGTTGATGCAGGCTCCCGTGATGAGACTCGCTCGCTCGGAGCAAAGGAACGTGACCGCATCGGCCACCTCCTCGGCCCGCCCGAAGCGCTCAATCGCGATGTTTTCCTGCACGAACTGCTCCATCTCCTCCGGATTTTCCTTTACGCGCCGGTCCCAGCTCCCGCCGGGAAAGCGAATGGATCCTGGCGCCACGCTGTTGACCCGAATCTCCGGGGCGAGCTCCTGAGCCATCACCTTGCTCACGCTGATAAGTGCCGACTTTGTGGTGTTGTAGAGCGAGAGGCCCGCCCCGCCCAGCTCCCGCCCAAAGATGGAGGAAATGTAACAGATCGACGCGCCGTCGACCTCTTTCATGTGCGGAATGGCCGCCCGGCTCACACGGACGTGGGACATAAAATTGAGATTGATGAGATCCTCCCAGTCCTCGTCGGACAGCTCTTCGAAGTCGCCCCGTCGGTTCCCCCCCACGTTGCCCACGTACGTGTCAACCCGACCGAATTCGTCGGCGGTTTCCTCCACGAGCCGCTCCGGCTCGCCCGCATCGGTTACGTCCATCGGCAGCGCCAGCACGTCCGCGCCCTTCTCCTCAATGTCGCGGGCCGAATCGGCGAGGTCGGACTCGGTGCGGGCGCAAATGGCCACGTCGCACCCCTCGCGGGCAAGGGCCTCGGCGATGTACTTGCCGATGCCCTGGCTGGCACCGGTAACGATGGCGACACGATCCTGAAGTCCGAGATCCATAGTTGGAAGAAGAAAAGGTTGGGAAAACAACAAACAGAGGGACACTTTCAGGCCTGAGAATAGCGACCAGTGCGGACACCGTCCACTCACTCGCGGCCCGGTTCCCGAATTTCAGACCATTTGGACGAGAACGGAGCACGTGCACGGTGCCCTAACCTCCCAATGGAGAGCAAACGCCTCACCTGCTCCTGATTTCCCCGAGTGTGCCCGAACTGTGTGGACGTGTAGCCACCGCCCGGTTTGCACCGCATGCCGTCCCAGCCCGATCGCCGAGCAGGATTCGATTCCGCGGGGGACCGGAAGAAACGGTTGACACCCTCCCGGCTCTTCTCTACCTCTCATAGTGCACTCGTCCCGAACCACCAGCTGCGCCGCCCAATGCCCGACGCCGAGCAAACATCGTCCGCCCAATCGCCCTCCGCCGAGGACCTCTCATTCGAAGAAGCCCTCAACCGGCTCGAAGAGATCGTCGAACGTCTCGAAGACGAATCCCCGCCCCTGGACGACGCCCTTGACGCCTACGAGGAGGGGGTGGCCCTCGCCAATGACTGCCTTTCTCGCCTCGACGACGCCGAGCAGCGAATGAGCGAACTGTCGGTCGACGGCCCGTGACGATCAAAGAGGGGTTTGATCGCACACGAGAAAAAGTCAAGCGGAGCGGGACGATTGCAGGCCGGTGTGACTCTCATTCGATTGCGTTCGTTCTGAACGGCTCGCACGCACCGGGGCTGGCCCAAGCGCCTTTCGATTT
>CAZSBW010000583.1:0-1930 GCA_964604815.1 uncultured Salinivenus sp.
CAGCCAAAAACGCACACCCCCTCCTGAAACGGAGCAGGAACTCAAAAGGAGAGCAACAGCGTCCTGCGGTTAATCTCATAACTCCACAAGATCGCCTCGAATCAAGATCGCCCCGCTCGGAATGACTCCTTCCCAAAACGGATTGCTTGAAACTGCACCGGAGCACAAGTGCCCTTCCGCTAACCCAAAATTCCGGACACAAAACTACTCTTTTTGTCAACATCTCAGAAAGGTGCCGCTAAGCGTCGGTGAAGCACACCCGGGTTTGATTTAGGTCAAGGACAGCACCGCATACGGGACGTAGATTGGCAATCGCATCAGACTGCCAACCCATCTTCCAACCCGACATGCGTATTCGACCCGCTGCCCTTCCGTTCATCGTGCTGCTTGCCGCCGCCCTCATCGGCTGCGGGGGCTCCGAATCGTCCCCCGAGTCGTCGTCGACGGCCGAAGGCACGACAGACACCGAACAGACTGCCGCCTCCGGGGACGTGGACCGGACGGTGACCCTGCAGCCGAAAGGCAACCAGATGAAGTACAAGCAGACGGAGTTCACCGTGGCCCCCGGCGAGACGGTGAAGCTCGTCTTCGAAAACACCGCCACGAGCCCGTCGATGCAGCACAACGTCGTGATTCTCACCTCCAACGAGGAGGGGCTCTTTCAGAAAATCGGAAGTGCCGGCACGCAGGCAGGCTCTACGAACGACTATGTGCCGCAGAAGGAGAGCCTCCAGGAGAAGATCCTTGCGCATACCGCCATGTCCAAACCCGGAGAGACGGTGGAGGTGACCTTTACGGCGCCCGAGGATCCCGGCGAGCACGGTTACGTCTGCACGTTCCCGGGCCACTGGGCCACCATGCAGGGCACGATGTACGTCAAAGAAGACGCGTCGGCATAGCCGACGGTTTTCGGTTGTGGGGGCACGTCCCACCCTTTGTCCTTCATCTGCCCACGCCTTCTTTCTCCGTTCACCCTGGGCGGAATGTGGCGGCTCCTCCGATAAAGGGGGGACACGGCGGTCTCCCATCTTGGGAATAAACTCCGACCGTCAATGTATTGCTCTCACCGAAAGACAAACTCCCATGCGACACTGGACCTTCCTTTTCGCGTTCCTTCTTCCCCTCGGCCTCGTCGGCTGTGGCGGCTCCGAGTCGTCCCCAAGTGCAAAGGGGGCAACGTCAGCGAACGTGGATCGCACCGTCACGATACATCCAAAAGACAACCTCTTGGAATACGAGGAGACGGAAATTACCGCTGCACCGGGCGAAACGATCAAGCTCGTCTTCGAAAACACGGCGACGAGCGAGTCGATGCTGCACAATGTCGTCGTGCTCAACGAGCCTCCCCGAAAAGAACTCCTCTGGCGCGTGGGGGAGGCAGGCGTCGAGGCTGGGCCAGACAACGAATACGTACCCGACGACCCCGCCATTCTTGCATACACACCGATGGCCAATCCCGGAGAAACCGTGTCCGTCACGTTCACGGTGCCGGAGGACCCGGGCGAGTACGGATACGTCTGCACCTTCCCGGGGCACTACGTCACGATGTACGGCACCATGCAGGTGAAGAAGGACGCCGTCTAGGAACACGGGCGACCTGGGTCGACCGTGTGGGGAAAGGCCCTGCAGCTGGACCCTCGCTGGTTGTATCTGCTTGTGGGGATTGGGCCGACAGATGGAAAAACGGACGAGCACGTTCTTTCAGACAAGAAAAGTTGTTTCGTACACTCTTATATTAATTTACGCTACGATCCATGCGATACCTCACATACCTCTTCCTTTTCGTTTTGCCGCTGGGCCTCTTGGGCTGCGGTGGTTCGTCGAATTCGAATGACGGCGCCCCCGCTTCCTACGTCCCGCCCGGCGAAAAGGACGACTACTACCTCTTCTACTCCGGCGGCCACTCCGGTCAGGTCTTCGTGGCCGGCCT
>CAZSBW010000584.1:0-1367 GCA_964604815.1 uncultured Salinivenus sp.
TGTCGTTTTCAGCAATAGATTTGTCGTACTCGCTATAGGATTTGGCTTGACATCTCGGGGAGATTTTGCTCTTCTTGCTAGCACATTCGAGCGCTCGCCCACGGCGACCCCGTCCGGGCCGAACGGTTGTGTTCGGTTCCGGCGCCGATTGGGGGCCAGCGCTGGACCGCCCGGCTCGACTGGGACTCTGAGTCCGGCGGGGAGCAGGGTTGGCGTTTCCGATCCTGTTCGGGTTTCCCGATCCTGTTTGGGTTTCTCGATCCTGTTTGGGTTTCCCGATTCCGATCGGGGAGAGGAACGACATTGCAGCATGCGATCCTGAGAATTGCAGGACACCAGCCCTTCACTGTTATTCATTTCAACGACTGCCGAACCGTTATGCGTTCACTGCTCCGCACTCCGTTGACGCTTGCACGCACGCTCGCCACACGTCTGAAAATGGACGCGCCCGTGGGGGCCCGACTGGGAACGGCCCTGCTCGTTGCCCTCGCCCTTCTCGCCATGGGGCCGAAAGCGGTCTCGGCCCAGAAGCTCGCTCTGGACGGCGATCTGGACTACGCGGTTGCCCCGGACACCTCTGGGCTGAGCGTTACGGGACAAGGGCTTACCATTGAGGCCTGGATCAAGCACGACGGCAACAGTGATCCCGACGCGATGATTCTGGACAAGGATGTCGGCGGAGACGGCTATCAAATGCACTTCGTCGGCAGCGGGGAGGAGGTTCCTGTTCAGGTAGACGTGGATAATAACAGCATCACCTCCGACGTGGGCGTCCCCGCCGGTCGCTGGACCCACGTGGCCGTGACATATGACGGAACGAACATAAACCTCTACATCAACGGAGAGCTTGACAGTCAGGATGGCAGTACGCCGAGCATCAATGACAACGATTCTGGACTGTACCTGGGCACGACTGAGGCTGCCAGCGAACGATTCTTTAGTGGAAAAATCGACGAGGTACGCATCTGGGACGACGGTCGGACGGCACTTGAAATAAAGAACAATCGGTTTGGCTCCTTGTCGGGGTCGGAGACCGGACTCGTGGGATACTATCCGTTCGACGATACGGACCCGACGGCGGACCAGAGTGGCAGCGCCAACGACCTCACATTCGAAGGCGATGCCCAGGAAGAGACTCCTGACGTGTTTCCGGTTCCCCCCGATCTCTACGTCGCAAATGAAGGAAGCGGTCAGGTATCGCTGGCGTGGGACGAGCGCACTGGGCGGAATGGAGAAAACAAGGCCGACCAGTTTGAGCTATACCGGTCCCCGGCGTCCGGCGTCGATAATCGCACTTCGATCCAGATCCTTGACGGGAGCGACACCTCGCACGTGGCGACGGGGCTCACCAACGGAGAGACGTACTT
>CAZSBW010000584.1:1377-1693 GCA_964604815.1 uncultured Salinivenus sp.
GAGAGCATTACCGTCGAGTTCTGGGTCAAGCACGACGGCGACAGCGATGCCGACGCAATGATTCTCGACAAAGATGTCGGCGGCGATGGTTATCAGGCCCACCTCGTCGGCAGCGGGGAGGAAGTGCCCATCCAGTTTGATGTGGATAATAACAGCATTACCTCTAATACGGGCATCCCCGCCGATCGATGGACGCACGTCGCCATGACGTACGACGGGTCGAACATAAATCTCTACATCAATGGGGAGCTTGACAGTCAAGATGGGAGCACCCCCTTTATCAATGACACCGACAAAGGATTGTATCTCGGCACCA
>CAZSBW010000584.1:1703-1923 GCA_964604815.1 uncultured Salinivenus sp.
GAGGCCGCCAACGAGCGGTTCTTCAGCGGGCGAATCGATGAGGTGCGCATCTGGGACGTGGCGCGATCCCAGTCGCAGATTAAGGACAACCACAAGACGGAACTGGTGGGCAATGAGGCCGGCCTGCTGAGCTACTGGCGGTTCAACGACGCCCGCAAGGAGGTCCAGACGGATCGGTCCACAGGATACACGGCGGGCCACGACGATCTTCTGCTCAAAG
>CAZSBW010000585.1:0-1913 GCA_964604815.1 uncultured Salinivenus sp.
GTGGCGGTCTCCGGTCCCGTCAGATCCACGCTGACGTCCGAATCCGCCCCCCCGAGCTGCTCGTCAGTTTCAATCTCGACTCGAATGTTGTTGCCCGACGGGTTCGACGCCGTGAGGCTGTTGATCGTCGGCGCCGTATCATCCACCGTCAGCAAACTGCTTCCCGTGTCGCTCGCGCTATTTCCGCCCCAGTCCGTCGTCTGGACGGTAATGTCATAGGTCCCGTCCTGGAGCCCGTTGCCCGTCGTCGCGTCCGGACTCGACAGGTCGAGCGTTACCGTTTTGGTCGAGTTGTCCCCTGCATAATTGACGTCGTCGATTCCAAAGGTGGCCGTGTTGCCCGATCCGTCGGCAAACGTAATCGTTGTCGTGTCCGGGTGGGGTTCATCGTAGCTGTAGCCTACATCCAGCGTCTGGTCGGTCCGGCGAATCTGTTCCGACGAGGGGCTGTCGAGCGTCATGTTCGTCGGTGCCGTGTTGTCGTCCAGGACGTTGATGTCGTGCTTGCTGGTGTCTCCATTCAGCGCACTATTGCTCGTGGTGCCGTCTTCCGTTGCCGTCAGGGTGTGCGTCTCGCCGGTGGCGGAACTCTTATAGTAAAAGGTGCCCGAGGAGTCTCCGCTCGCAATCGTTATGCTCGTGATCGAATTCGTGCCCCCGGCGTCGCTGTAAAACGTGCCGCTCCCGCTCGTCGACAGATCGAAGGTCGTGTTCTCCTCCACAGAGACTTTGTTGCCGAGCTCGTCCCGTACGGTCAGCGTAATTTCCTCACTGACCTCCGTGGTGTTCACGTTCGGAGGCCCGTCCAGGGTCGCCTTCGTCGGGATGTCGACCTGGGGCCAGTCGTCCTGCGACTCGAGGGGTTCGGTCCCGTAGTAGACGGAGTGATTGTCCGTTTCGTACCCGCCGCCTTGCGTCTGCGTGTACCGAATCTCGTCGAAGGCCTGGCCGTCTTTCGCCACAAAGTGCACAAAAGCATACGGCTCATTGGAGTTGTCCCCCGTACCGGGCTGCCCAAAATAATCATCCGTGTTGTAGGTCGACCCGTCCGCCGCCTCGATCGTGGAATTATTGTTCAGAAAGGTCGTGATGTTGTCGGTCCGATAGCTAAAGAGGAGTTCCCCGTCGTTGTAGAACTCGACCAGATTCCCAGCGTCTCCCGCCGGCCACGCCATGCCGAAATACTTCGTGTCCTGTTTGAGGTCCAGGCTCAGCGTGTCCGGGTTGGCATCGAACATCACAATGTATGTGTTGCCGGTCTCCTGATTCGTCCCGTACTGGTTCGGACCGGTGATGCCCGGCTCGCCATTGAGATTCTCGTACGTTCCCACTTGGCTCGAAAACGTGGTACCAACGGATCCGGGCCAGGGATCGCCGCTCTGGTTGTTGAAATCCATCGTGTCCACCTCCGACCGCTCGATGTCCGGGTTGGCTGGCGACCCATAGACGTCCGTTTTCATGACCTTGGGCGGACTCAGGTACACCGTTGCGGCTCCTGCGTCGTCGCCCGTCTGGGCCTGCACGGGGACCCCACTGACGGCCAGGAGGAAAGTCGTTCCCACGAACAGCGCGACGGGTTTCCAGAATGTGCTCCAAATCCGAATACGCATTGGCACCACCTCTAGCACAACTATTGAATGACGGCGGGGGAGAACGCCCTCTCATCTCCTATTTTCCCGCTCCTTCCTGCCTTCTCCCGCCGGACCCCTTTTCCCGTCGACCGAGAAGCTCCATCGCCTCTTCCATGCTCTCCGCGAAGGCAAACAGCCGCTCGGTCTTCGTTATCTCGAACGTGGTGCGAGCCCGCGCCTGGACGTTCGACAGCACAATCGCGGGCTCCTCGCCCCCCTCTGCTGCCAGCCGTCGATACAGCGCGATGAGCGCCCAAATCCCTTCGGAGTCCACGAGCACCG
>CAZSBW010000586.1:0-1902 GCA_964604815.1 uncultured Salinivenus sp.
GGTTCTCCGGGGCCGTCTCGTTCGACTACGGGGCCGTGGCCTTTCCGGTCACCGACCGGTCTACCGTGGCCATTTCCGGCTTCCGGAGCGGCGTGAACGACATCGTGAACACCCTCGAGGCGTGGAATCCGGATCGGGAACAGCCACTGGGGAATCCTGAGAGTCGCATCACCCGCTTCTCGGCGGCGGATTGGGCGCTGTACGTCAGTTACAGCCGCCGCCTGAGCGACCGCCTGACGCTGGGCGTCAACTTCAAGGGCGTGCGCCGCTCGATCGGGGACTTTGCCCAGGCCTGGGGCTACAGCGTGGACGTGGCGGCGCAGTATCGAACGGGACCGTACCGCTTCGGGGCCGTCATTCGGGACCTATCGACCATGCTGCAGAGCTGGAGCGTCAATCCCGATGCGTTCGAGGTCAACTGCATCAATCCGGTAACCGACGAGCCCTTCGAGGCGTGCCGGAACGAGGATGGCTCTGTCATCGACGAAGACAATAATGCGGCCCGCTACGAGGCAGTGTTCGATCAAGAGCTTCCGTCGGGCGGTACGTCCCTCGTGCTGCCGGTGGCCCGCCTCGGGTCGGGGGCCGTCTGGCCGGTGGGCAACGGGCATCAGATCACGGCGAGCCTCGACGTGGACGTGGCGGTGGACGGCCAGCGGGCCTTCGTGCCCAACATCGGCGACGTGTCGTTTCAGCCGCGGCTCGGTGCAGCGTTCAGGTACCGGGGCGTGGCCGAGCTGCGGGCCGGTCTCCAGCGCATTCAATACGGCAACGGCATCGGCTTCGACCCTACGCCGTCGGTGGGGGCGGGGCTGGACCTCGAACAGGTTTCGCTCGACTTTAGCTTTGGCGACTTTGCGGGGCTCACGGCGGAGGACCTGGGCTATTCGTACCGCATCTCGGCGCAGCTTCGGCTGGAGCAACCGGGATTGAAGCGAGGGGGCGAGGGCGAGTAGTGGGGGCGGCGGTTCTCGGGGCCGGTGCCCGTCGCCGTCCTGGGTGTCCCCCTTCCCGTCACGAGCCATGAGGCTTTTTGTCGGAACTGGTCGGCGTTTCTCAGTACGGGTCGCACGTCGAACTTCTGTCGGGGCGGGAGCGTCCAATTTTGAAGAACGTCGCGTCGGTCGAGCGGGACTTGCAGACCGGTTTTGTCGAATCGAATTCCTGTCCTCATGACGCGGACGGACTGGATCGGACTGGTCACCAGCATCCTGTTGCACGCAGGTGTGGGCTTTCTGGCGGCGTCGCTCACGGCCACGACGCCCCCGCCCCAGCAACTGGGCTACGTCGAGGTCGAGTTTGGCGAATTTTCGGCGGGGCAGCCCGTCGACGCCACTGAGACGGTCGAGGAAGAGGCAGCGCCGGAAGCGCAGGAGAAGACGCCGGAGCCGGAAACCGAGCCCGAAGAGGCGGTCGAAGAGCCGGAGACGGAGCAGGTTGATCTTCCTCAGGAGGACCAGTCGGCCGAGGAGACCATTCCGCAGGCCGAGGAGGAGGCTGAGCCTCCGGAAACTGAGCCGCAGCCCGAGCAGGATCAGGTGGCCGACGAACAGAAGCCGAGTGCAGAGCCGGGCACGAATGAGGCGGGCGATCCCGGAGAGGGGGCGAGCGAAGAGGCCTCCGCTCCCTACAACATCGAAGGCCTTGATCGCGACCCCGAGTTTGCCCCACTCCCGTCCTACGCCGAAAAGGTGAATGCGCGCATCCGGGTCCGGATCACCGTTAATCCGGAGGGCCGCATCGTCAAACGCATTCCGCTCATCAAGGGCAACCCGAAGCTGGAGGCGGCGGTGATGGACGCCCTGCAGCGCTGGCGCTTCAATCCGCTGCCGTCGGGCGCGCCGCAGGAGAATCAGACGGGCACGATCACGTTCACCTTCCGGCTGGAGTAAGCACCGCCGG
>CAZSBW010000587.1:0-1900 GCA_964604815.1 uncultured Salinivenus sp.
AGGCTCCCGTCTCCGCTAATCGAATTGACCGTCACCGTCGTGTCCCCCGTGGTCGGTGCATTGAAACTCGACACGTTGCCCCCCGCCGTCCCGCTCACCGCGAAGGCCGCCGTGCCGATGCCCTGTACCCGCTCGGAGAAGGAGACCCTGAAGGTGACGCTCTCGTTGTTCGTTGAGTCCGAGGTCGGAGAGAGACGGGTAAATGCCGTCACCGTCGGCACCGTGTTGTCGATCGTCACGCGGTCGGTAGCCGTCGTGGAGCTCACGTTGGTCGAGTCGTCGATCGGCTCCAGGACGACATCGTAGGTCTCCCCGTCCTGCAGGCCTCCGCTGGTCGTTTTCGGAGTCGAGAGGTCCAGCGTCGCGGTTTTCTGGGTCCCGTCGCCCGGATAGCCGCTGTCGTCGATCCCGAAGCTCGCCGAGTTGCCCGTCGCGTCGTTTTTCAGCGTGACGGTCATCGAGTCGGGCGTCGCGTCGACGTAGCTGTACGTCACGTCCAGCTCCGGCGGGTTTGCCCCCGGATCCACGGAATTTCGCTGGACCGTCGTCGTGGGAGCGTCCAGCGTGAGGGTCTCCGGCGGCGTGGTGTCGTCCGTCGCGAACGCGAGCGTGTCGCTGGCCGAGCGTGTCCCGTCGTTCCCGACGAGGCGGGCCTCATACTCGGTGGCCGGCTCCAGATTGCTGATCGTTGCGGAGGTGGACTTTGTCGAGGACGAGTCCGGGAAGGAAAGCCCAGAGAAGGACTCGGTGTTCGACGAAACGGTCCCCCCACCCGTCGGCTCCACCTCGAACGTCGCGTCCGCCGACGGAGCATAGGGCACAATGTTGCCCGACAGGTCCACGCTGCTGTCCTGTACGGCCGTCGGCGTGCTCAACTGGACCGACGGGGACTCGGCGCCCTCGTACGCCCCCATGTCCACGGTCCCGTTCTGCGTCCGGGGATCGCCGGCGAGATCCGTCGTTTCACTCACCGCCCCGCCGTCCCCTGCGTCGAGGGCGGGCGAGTTTCCGAGAATGCGAGCATCCCCGTTCGCGGCGTCCACGAAAAGCGGGTCGGCGTCGAGGTTGCCGCCGTCGTCCGTACCGAAGCTCGTGTCCCAGGACGAACTCCCGCCCGAGCCCTGCACCAGCGAGTGCGCGAAGGTGGGGGCGGCACTGCTGGAATAATTATCGATCTCAGGACTGGTGGACGCCATGTTTCCCCAGAGAATCGAGTTCGTTACTGCTGGGTTGCTTCCCTCGGCTCCAAATCCGTTGTACATCGCCCCCCCCGTACCAGCACTGTTTTCCGCGAACGTCGCGTTGGTGATCGTCGTTGCGCCGTTGTTGACGATCGCCCCGCCTTCCCCCCCGTTTGATACGTTATCGATGAAAAGGGTATTTACGATCGTCGGAGCACTGTTCGATCCGTTGAATACGGCTCCGCCGTTGCCCTGGACCATGTTGTTGCGGAAGACGGCGTTGGTGATCTCGGGACTGCCCTCGAAATTGAAGACAGCGCCGCCCTCGGCAATGTCAATTGGGTTGACCGCGCTGTTGCCGGAAAACACGGCGTCAGTAATCGCGGGGGCACTCGTGCCCGAAGCCCCGTTGGTGTAGATTGCCCCGCCCCGGGCGGCATTGTTGCCGGAAAACGTGACGTTGGTGATCGTCGGACTGCACACATTGCCACTACCCTCACCGTCACAGAGTAGCCCACCGCCTTCCGGGGCGCCAGCACCAGGCGGCACGGCATTCCCGGCGGTGACCGTTACTCCATCGATCACGGTGCTGCTCGTGACGTTGGCGCTCACGTTGGATCTGTACCCGAATCCCCCTCCATCCAGCACGAGGACGTGGTAGGCGTTGCTGCCGTTTAGATTCTCGACCGTGTCGTCGTCGTCTGGGTTCGTGTCTTCGA
>CAZSBW010000588.1:0-1879 GCA_964604815.1 uncultured Salinivenus sp.
GTCGGGTTCCGGCACTGCCAGTCGTAGGCGGCCGTCGGCAGATTCGTTTTGCCCAGGAGCACGGCCCCGGCCCGCCGCAGGCGCGCGACGAGCGGCGCGTCCGCCTCCGGCACGAAGTCGGCGTAATGGGGCAGGCCGTAGGTGGTGCGGAGGCCGGCGGTCGCAAACTGGTCCTTCACCGTGACGGGCACGCCGTGGAGCGGGCCCCAGAGGCGCCCGTTCGACAGGGCGCGATCGGCGGCCTCGGCGCGGGCCCGGGCCTGCTCGGGGTCGAGTGTCACGACGGCGTTGATCGCGTCGTTCGCCCGCTCGATGCGATCGAGGTGGGCCTCCAGCACCTCGACGGCGGAGCACTCGCGAGTGCGGACGCGACGGGCGAGCTCGGTGGCGGAGCAAGAAACGAGGTCGGGCACGGGGAACGAGGCGGATTCGAGAGGTTCGGTCAATCGACCTACAAACGGAGCCGAAGACGAGATTCAAAGCGTTCGTGCGTTTCCTCACGGTCTCCTTTCGACGAATGAACCGCAGAGGAACTGCGAGAGTCCGTCCGTGCGAAGGCAATTCGAAGTGTGAAACGACGTCCCGTCTCAAGTCCCGCCCTTCCTTTTTGACCGTTCGGCCATGAATGAAGACGCCTCCTCGTCGAACCGCAGGCGCCGCCCGCAGGTGGCCCGCAAGGCCGTCACGTCGATCTCCTTCCTCCCCTCGCCGTCGTCCAGCTCTGGCACGTTTTCAACATGCGCGATCCCGGCGCTTCCTTCTCCGCAATTCCATCACGCGAAACCGGTACGTGTGGGGCGCCGTCGCGCTCTGCATCGTTCTGTTGTTTGAAGCAACGTACGTGCCGGTCGTCGCCGATGTGCTGCACGTCCGGCCTCCGAGCGTGGCGGGCTGGGATGTGATTCTGATCATGAGCCGACTCCCGCTCGTCGTGGGGCAGGTCGTGCTCGCGGTGCGCGGCTCACGCTCCCGTCGGCCCGATCGCCAGACGTAGACGCCGTCAGGAGGCACCCGTCACCCTGGCGTAGGTCCCCACGAAGACGGCGAAGCCGAAGACGTAGAGCACGACGAAAAGGACCAGCGTGCCAAGGGCCTGTATGCTCTCGCGCACCGACCCGTGATCGGTGTCGGGCCGGTGGGCCGTGACGTACGTCCACGCGTAGTACGCTACGATCACGGGAATGAGGAGATAACTGATCTTCGGGATCGGAGTTCACATCGTGATCGGCTGAAGAACACTCCACAAAAGCGCTCCGTGGCCGACGACGTACAGCTGAAAAATCGTGTGTTCGGCCAAGTTGCGCTCGGTGCCCCAGTAGGAGGCGACGGTTAAGACCGGTAGGCCCGTCGCAAACACGAGCACGAAATAGTCACCCAGAAATCGAAGGGCGCGAGCCCGAGAAACGCTGACTCCTTCGTCCGCCGCCAAGAAGCCTCCTATGAAGTTGCTGGCTCCTCCCGTCTGCCAGAGCACCAGCTGGAGAACGGTGGCCGCGAAGAGGAAATACTTTGCCGGGTTTAGGTAGGGTTTCGTGCACCGCCGCCAGTAGTCCCGCACGACGCGACCGGGGGCAGTGGTGAGACCGACGACGGTCGCGAGGAATCCGCTCTCCAAGTCCATCACCTCCTTCAGCAGCGTCGAGAAAATGGTCCTCAGCGTGAAACGCTTCTCCTCGTATTTCTGGCCGCAGGAAGGGCAGTACGTCTCGGTGACGAGAGTATCGCAGTTGGGGCACGTGTTCATGCGGAGACGCTGCGATCAATGATCGGGACGGTTGGGCATCACAGTGCTTACTCGGCCGACGCGGCGGTTGCCGCCGCCACCTGCCGGCGCCGCAGCACCACGGTCCACCCCACCGCCAGGGCCAGCACGAGGGCC
>CAZSBW010000589.1:0-1871 GCA_964604815.1 uncultured Salinivenus sp.
GCCGGCCACGACGACCCCCAGGTCCAGCATGATCGAGGGCGCTACGATCGACCCGATGATCGTCTTCGGAATGAACGGCGTCTCCAGCTGGTAGGCCGTCTGAACGGTGAGCACCGACCCTGAGAAGGCCGCGGCCAGCGCGACGATGGGGATCGAGTCCACCCCGATGCGCACCATCTGGATGAAGAGGTTCTTCCAGTAGATGCGGATCTCGTTGACCGAGGCGAAGGCGCGGCCCATGAGGATCGCGTACTTGCCGAGGGCGCGAAGCGGGGAAAGCAGAGAATCGAGCACCGCAGGCGCGGCTGTCTGGGAGAGAAACGAACGACCAAATGGGCGCGGGACAATCGGTCTTTTGTCCCGTATCCAAGACTGACGGCGTCTCTTGTGCACATCCGGCCCGGCGCTGAGGTTCCTGCGTACGGCGCCGCCGTCAGGCCGCCGCCACGCGGCACGCCCTCGTGATTCTTCCCCAACGACGTTCTCTGCACTCATGGCTTCCTCAAACGCCCGCTACGTGTGCCAGGAATGCGGCCACGAGGCCCACAAGTGGATGGGCAAGTGCGCCGGCTGCGGCGCCTGGAACACGCTCGTCGAAGAGACCGAATCGGCCGACGTGGAGGCCCAGGTGCCCGACCTTTCCGCCGACGGGTCGAGCCCGAGCAACGGCGAGTCGAAGCACGGGGCGCCCGAGCGGCTCACGGCGGTCGAGATGGAAGGCGATTCCCGCCTCCGGACCGGCGTCGAGGAGCTCGACCGTGTGATGGGCGGGGGCATCATGCAGGGCTCGTTCAGCCTCATTGCCGGGGATCCTGTACGTCACCGGCGAAGAGTCGAAGCGGCAGGTAAAAATGCGTGCCCAACGCCTCGGCGTCGACTCCGACACCCTCTACCTGCTGGCGGAGACGAACGTGCAGCAGATTGCCGACGCCGTGCACGAGGTGGAGCCCGCCCTCCTGGTCGTCGACTCCATCCAGACCATCTACCGACCGGACCTGACGAGCGCGCCCGGCTCAGTAAGCCAGGTGCGCGAGAGCACCGCCTCGCTCCGCAAGCTGACGAAGGAGAAGGAGTTTTCGACGTTCCTGGTGGGACACGTCACCAAGAAGGGCACGATCGCCGGGCCGCGCGTGCTGGAGCACATGGTCGACACCGTCCTCTACTTCGAGGGCGACCACAACCATGCCTACCGCATCCTGCGAACGGTCAAAAACCGCTTTGGGGCGGCCAACGAGATCGGCGTGTTCGAGATGCGCGAGAGCGGCCTGCAGGAAGTGCCCAACCCGAGCGAGCTCTTCCTCTCGGAGCGGGGGTACGGCGTGAGCGGATCCACCGTCGTCTGCTCGCTGGAGGGCACACGGCCCATTCTCGTGGAAATCCAGGCGCTCGTCACGCCCACCTCTTACAACACGCCCCAGCGCACCGTCACGGGCTTCGCCTCGCAGCGCTTGCAGATGATTCTGGCGGTGCTGGAGAAGCGCTCCGGCCTCGCGTTTAGCGACCACGACGTGTTCGTGAACGTGGCCGGCGGGGTGACGCTCGACGAGCCCGCCGTGGACCTGGGCGTGGCCATCGCCGCGGCCTCCTCCTTCCGCGACATCCCCGCCGACACCGGCTCGGTGCTGGTGGGGGAAGTGGGCCTGGGCGGCGAAATCCGCACCGTCAGCCAAATCGAGCCCCGCCTCAAGGAGGCCGCCAAGCTCGGCTTCGAGCGCGCCGTGGTGCCGGAAAACAACCTCGACCGCATCGCGGGCGATTACGACCTCGACGTGACCGGCGCCGAGCAGCTTCGGGACGTGGTGGACCTGGTGCTGTAGGGCCGTCTTCGGGGTTGCGCGTCGGAGACGGGGGACGGTCGACCTGCCGCGAAC
>CAZSBW010000590.1:0-1860 GCA_964604815.1 uncultured Salinivenus sp.
CCAACAGCACGAACCTCGACCAGGACCCCCAGTTTGCGGGCGGGTCCACGGCGGCGGGCGCGGACGGCGTCTTCGCCACCAAAGACGATGGCCGCAACCTCGGGAGCGGCTCCCCCGCCCTCGACGCGGGCCCCGACACCCTCCAGGTCTACCAGTACGGCCGACGCGACGGCCCGACCGTCACGGGCAGCACGGCGGGGGAGGACTTCTCCCAGACCGACGCCACGAAGCGCCTGCACGTGGTGTGGGGCTTCGGGGAGATTGGGGAGGTAAGCGCGGACGTGACGCTCGACTACTCGGGCTTTACGGCCCCCAGCAACGTGCGCCTTCTGAAGCGGAAGGGACCGGGCGACCCCTGGCAGGACGTAAGCGGCGGCTGGACCTGGAACGAAAGCGCTCAGACGTTCAGCAAGACCGCCGTCACCAGCTTCAGCCAGTACGCGATTGGGGAGGCTAGGAGTGCCCTGCCGGTGGAGATGGCTGCCTTCGGGGGCACCGTGACCGAGGATGGAGTGCGCCTCCATGGTACGCGACAAAAACTGGACGAGGCTTCACAAGAGGGCTATTCCCTTTCCTCGACCGCGTCATTCCGAGCGTAGCGAGGAATCTCTTCGAATAAAGCGGAAACGAGTTCGATCAGCCTGCCGCTTGATCACCGCTTCCGCCGCTTCTCGAAGAGATTCTTCGTCGCTGCGCGACTCAGAATGACTTGTGTCGAAAGATTGAAGTGTCATGTGAGTTTTGTCGTGTACAGAGGTGCGCGTCACCTGGACCACCGCCGGCGAACAGAACAACGCCGGCTTCGAGGTACAGCGCCGGACGAGGACCGCCGCGACCGAGGCGGGCACGTCCTCCTCCGCGACGCCGTCGGGGCGCGACGGCGCACCCGGAGGAAACGCTGGGAAACGATTGGGCAGGTCGAGGGAAGCGGCACCACCTCCGAGACACAGACCTACCGGTTCACGGACGAGGAACTGCCCTATGCAGCCGACACGTTAAGCTACCGGCTCCGACAGATCGATACCGACGGGAGCGCCCATACCACCGATCCGGTCACCGTGGCCCGCCGCGGCCCTAGGGACGTGGAGCTGCTGGGCACCTACCCGAACCCCGCTCGGCAGCGGGTGACGGTGCGCTTCGCGATTCCCGAGGAGACGGAGGCCGACGCCGTTCAGCTGCGCCTCTACGACGTGCTGGGGCGGCGCGTGCGCACCGTGGAGGCGACGGCCGAGCCGGGCCGGCACAAACGGCGCCTCAGCGTGGACGGGCTGGCCAGCGGCGTCTACTTCCTGCGCCTGCGAGCCGGGAAGATCCTCAAGACCCGCAAGCTCACCGTCGTGCAATAACCGGGCGCGTGGGCTCGGGGGATCGAATCTCGGGCCGTCTGTCCAAGGGCACTCTTGCCTCTAATTGATAAGATCACCCGGACAGCCTAAGCGAAAGGGTGCCCGGCGGATCGAGCGGGGGCGTGACGAGGCGGGGGCAGCGGCGCCCCGAGACGGAGAGGCATCGGAGGGGGCGCCCCCAATTCCTCGCCTCGTCCCTCACGTTCCCGATCCTCTCCTACCGCACCCGGACGCGCTGCCCGGGGTCGAGCTCGTCCGTGCGGAGATCGTTCAGGCTTCGGATCCGCTCGACGGAGGCACGATACTGTCGGGCAATTTTCCAGAGCGTATCGCCCCGTCGCACCGTGTGGTACACGGACGCATCCTCTTCAGCGTCCGCCTCCGACTCGTCCTCTTTTGCGGCGAGGCGGTCATCCGTGACGGGCTGCCCGCCCATGGTGAGCTGATTGGTAAGGGTCGTCACGCCCTCCACCTGCCCGGCGATGCGCTCGGCGCGGTGGTACTGATCGGGCGT
>CAZSBW010000591.1:0-1859 GCA_964604815.1 uncultured Salinivenus sp.
TTGGGATCAGGGGATGGGAGGTGTTCGGCGGGGAACGTGCCCGCGGCGCGTGGGGTACGGTTCGTAGGTCGTTTCTTCACAATCGATCGTCGCCATGCCGACCTCTCTGCCCCCGACCGTAAAAGAGCACTTCGGCGAGGACGTGGCCGAGGACTTTGCACGCTGGCTCGACGAGACCTTCCAGCAGCGAGCCGTCGGGCGCGACGAGTACCGCGAGGTCCTCTCCCGCCTCGACGTGCTGGAGGAAGGTCTCAACCACATGGACAAGCGGTTCGACCTCCTGACGGAGCACGTCGACGAGCGGATCGACCACGTCGAGGAGAAGTTCGAGGCGCGCCTTACCGGAATGGAAGAGCGCTTTGAGGAGCGTTTTGAACAGATCGACCAGCGCTTTGAGCAGATCGACCAGCGTTTCGAGCAGATCGACCAGCGCTTCGAACAGGTGGACTCGCGCTTCGAAGGCATGGAGACGCGCTTCGACAAGCGCTTCGAAAGCATGGACACGAAGCTGGACCGGATGAACGATCGCATTCTGTCGATGACGCGGTGGCTCATTGGGCTCGTTGCGCTGTTTGGATCGCTGGTGACGGCGCTGCTGGCGGTGGCGCAGTTTGGGTAGGCATTTGTCGTTCTCCGTTGGGGGTTGAGCGTTGGGGGTTGAGCGTTGGGGGTTGGGAGTTAGGGGTTGGGATTGTCGTCGGAGGGATCTACCGGGACGGGATTGAGCATGGCGCGGAGGGCCTGGAGCGCGGTGTGGGTGGGTGTGCCTCGGGACCTATCGTCTGCCGTGTCGTCGCCGGCGTCGTCGTCGTTCTCCGTCTGGATGGGGGCGTCCGTGTCGTCGGGCATGGCCTGGACGAGGGCGGGATCGGGAAGGGTTCAATTCCGACTCTGAACCACGGGGACAGCGGCCCGCCCTGCTTTGCAGGATCATTCAACCCCTTTGCACAATCATTCAGACGGGGGTATTCACTTTTCCTTCACGAAAACGGAGGTGCGCTGGACGGACTCCTCCGGCGGAGACGGGGGAAATGGGGGGCTCCGGAACGCGGAGACATTGCGAGGCGGAAGAACGGGTCCGGAGCGGAAGAGGGGAAACTCATACGGATTCCGGCGTACGGTGTCGGGATGTCCTTCACGACAATCGAAGTCGAATCCGTCATTCCGAGCGGAGTGCTGGGAGCGAACGCGAGGGCCGCAGGTCATGCTGCTCGCAACACGAGTACTCCCGGGGTGCGAAGCGGAGTCGAGGAATCTTAAAGAGGAAGGCAGGACCGCTCGATTTTACCGGTTCCGCCCGTTCCCAAGGAGATTTCTCCACTCGGTCCCGGCCGGGCCGGTCCCTCGGTCGAAATGACGGAGCGAGATTCTGCTGGCGAGGAGAGACAAACCTCTGCTGGGTCTGCGACCAGAAAGCTGCTCTCCTATCCCGAAAATGCCATGCGTATTCCGTATCAGGCGTCGGCCTCGACGGCATAGGTGGAGGGGGACGAGCCGACCGCGTCGGTGAAGGCGCGGCTGAAGCCGGAGAGCGACTCGTAGCCGACGGCATAGGCGACCTGGGTGGCGGGCTCGCCGTCCCGGAGGAGCGTCTTGGCTTCTTCGATGCGGACCTGGGTGAGGAGGGCCGAAGGCGTCTTGTCCGCGGCCTCGGTCAGCCGGCGGTAGAGCGTGGACTCGCTCATGGCCAGGTCGGCCACGCCGAAGTCGGACTCGGTGAGGTGCTCGCGGATCACCGTGCGGGCGACTTGCTCGACCTCGGGCCGGGCCTCGGACGCCGTCGGGTCGGCGCCGGGCGCCGGCGCGGCGTCCAGTTCCTCGCGGAGGCGGCGGCGCAGGCGCTCCTGCAGCGTGAGGAC
>CAZSBW010000592.1:0-1858 GCA_964604815.1 uncultured Salinivenus sp.
GAGCAGGAGTCCGAGGCCCCCGACGAACCGGACATCGGTCCCTGAAAGACCGGACCTGGCTGGGTTCTGCGGGAGAGTGGCTGGTCTGTCGAGTGGGGAGTGCCGATCCTTATCTCGTCCGGTTGATGTGACGTTCCCGGCTGACCGTGCGGCGTGCGCTCTCAGCTGATAATGGCGTTCACCCGCTGAGATTTCGAATCTACGATTCTCGCCCCTGCGCATGTTCTTGATGTTCGCTGCGTCCCTCTCCCTGGAGCGCTCTCATTGCTCTCATCGGAAGGAACGGTCCTGCTGGACGACACTGCTGGTCGTTCTGCTTGGGGGCCTCATCGGTATGCTCGCCACGGCGCCCGCCACGGCTCAGGACGTGCAGGTCCCGCTCGACCGCGATAGCACACTCTACGTGCTTGACGCCGACCTGCGACAAGAGTTGGATCTCCTTCCGGAAGTGTCGGGCTTTCAGGAGGCCCGGCTCTACCGGACAGGCGAGGCGGAATACGGGCTTGTCATTCGGTACGAAGAAGGCGGACGTGTCCTGCGCGAGCGTCGGACGCTTGCCGCCGCGGAGGTGGAGGACCTCCGGGCGCAAGTCACGAAGGGGCTCGCCACCGCCAAGCGACTGCCGCCGGGAGCGCAGGAGGGCCGCTACGGCCTCGTCGCGGCCACAACCGTTCACGGCCTGATTGAGGGCGGGTTGCTGGCGGGGGCCTTCGACACGGGGGGAAGCGGGACGGCGACGCTCACGCTGCTGGGTGGAGCGACGGGCTTTTTCGTGCCCCTCTTCGCGACCCGGAACACGCCCGTCTCGGAGGCAGAGGCCGACATGGTGTTCTACGGGGGACTGCAGGGCTACGCCCACGCGCTGCAGGTCATGGGCGTCCTCGCGGGCGAGGACCTTCCGGGCCGGGGCACCGCAGGCCTTGCCGCCCTGGGCGGAATCCTCGAAGGGACGGTCGGCTACCGGATTGCTCGCCGCAACAACTGGAGCGCAGGCCACGCCGAGATGGTATCGACCAACGGGATTGGGGGCAACCTCGTCGGGCTGGGGATTGGAGGCGCCATCGCAGGTGAAGAGCCGGACATCGGCGAGGCGTCCCGGATCATTGCGGGTGCCTCTCTGCTCGGCTCCGTTGGGGGCGCCTACCTCGGGCACCGCATGGGACAGACTGGCCGGTACACAGAGGGCGACGCGCGGGTGTATGCCCAGTCCGCCATTCAAGGAGCTAACCTCATGGGGGCTGTTCTGTCGACTCAGGACGAGGTGAGCGCTCGGGGCGGGGCTCTCCTGCTTAGCGGAGCGGGGATCGGCGGGGCTGTCCTGGGCCGATCTCTCGTGGGCGGCCGGGACTTTACGGGCACGCAGGGGAGTCTCGTGACGCTCGGTTCGGTCGCCGGGTCGCTTTTGGGGCTGGCCGTCACGGCCGGTGGGGAAAGCGGGGAAGCGACGGCCCTTGCACAAGCGCTCGGGTCCGCCGCCGGCTTTGGCGTCACCTACGCTGTGCTGGAGGAGGAGGCCCGCCGCCAGGCCGGCGGGGACACCTCATCTCTCGATCTTGACCTCAACGTGGGGCCGGCAGTGGCCCACACGGCAGGTCCGACGGGGACGGATCGACCCCTCATTCCCCGCATGACGCTCACGGCTTCGTTCTGAACAAGGACGTGAAGACGTTCTCCCGAGAACTGACCACTTCCGAACGCGCGTCTGGGAGATCGTCCGAGTCCGCTTCGCTCTCGAGAAAGAGGAGATGAGCCCCGAAGGCTGGACTTCGGTCGGGGACAGACCGGACATGACCGATTTCTACGGGGTCGTGTCTGGTCTTTCGGGAGAGACATGGCGTATTCATGAGGATGCAGCATC
>CAZSBW010000593.1:0-1854 GCA_964604815.1 uncultured Salinivenus sp.
GATCCAATCACGCGACCGGTGAAGGTAGAGGCGTTAAGACCGTGGTCGGCGTGCAATACGAGGCACACGTCGAACGTGCGCTCGGCGGCCTCGCCCGGCTCCTCGCCATTGAGCATGTAGAGGAAGTTGTGCGCCATCGAGCCATGGTCGAGCGGCGCAACCGGATCGAGGCCCTTGCGCAGGCGATCGAAGGAGGCAATGATGGTGGGAATCTGAGCAAGAATGCGAACGGCCTTCCGTCGATTGGCAGCTTCCTCCATGACGTTGGCCTCGTCGTCGTACTGTCCCAGGGCGGAAACAGTCGTCTGAAGCACCGCCATCGGGTGAGCGTCATCCGGCACATTGCGCAGGAAGTTCAGGACGGGGGCCGGAAGGGCTCGCTCGCTGCGAAGCTCCCGCTGCAGTTCGTCGAGCTCGTCCTGCGTCGGCAGCTCGCCATTGGCAAGCAAGTACACGACTTCCTCGAAGCAGGCCTCCTCGGCCAGGTCGTTGATGTTGTATCCCCGATAGATGAGCTCCCCCTTCTGGCCGTCGATGTCGGACAGCTCAGATTCGAGGGCGATCACGCCTTCAAGTCCACGTGCTTTGATGGGCGCGTCGTCTGTCGTCAATTCTTGTACGTCTTGGTCAGCCATGGTGTCGGTCCGTTGAATGTCGGAACTGAGTGTAGTAGAGGGGTGGCCGCTCGGTACGAACGGCACTTGCTGAAAGAAGCACGCCGGAGTAGACAGCGCGCTCCGGGCCTCCAATGTCTCTGTGCGCTATCGCTGTGTAGCATTCAATGAAACAAAACCGGAGGAAAGAATCGTCGGGGCGTTCCCCACATTTGGTCTTTTTCTTGCCAAAAGCTTCGCGCTGGTGTGGGTTTCCTGAAGGAAAGAGGATTGAATGTAGCTTCTTTTTCCAATATAAGTGACACAGCAGACGGACGTGCACGAATTTTCGATGGACGCCGTCTCCCAAGCCCAACCGGCAAACGGATCGAAGGGCACCTGCGTGTTTGGGAAAGCGGGCGGCGTTACAGGAGTCGGAAGCGGCCGTCCTGCTTGGTCGTGCCCGACCAGTCCCCCAGACAACCTCACTGGGAACGCAGGGAGGAGCCGACTCTCAGGGAGAGCCTCCTTGATTTCTGGGCGCAGGGATCATTTTTCCCCGGATGTCAATACCTTCTATGAGATTCCACACTTGCGAAGACCCCTTCGCGCGTTCCGGGATGCCGTTTCCGACGGTTGTCGGAATCGGCAATGGTCGCGTCCCGAAAACGTTCGGGATCGCTGAATAGCGAGCGCGGCATCATTTTGCTGTCCATTCGACCGCGGAAGAGGGGTAGGCAGCCGACTGGAGGACTTTCTTCTCCGGCTGCCGGGGCCGATCGCTCTGCACGGCAGACGCGCGGCCCCTCCTCCATCCGCCCCCGTTCCATGACCGTCTTCCGGCATCCCGACCACCACATTCGAACCCAATGCTCATGAGTCACTGCGTGCCTGAGCACACTGGCATCGCTGCAGGAGTAGGGGGGAGCTTCGCACAGCGGAGCCGCTCCCCCAGCGTCCTCCTGTCGCGTTCTTCGTTTCTCACCGAACAGACGAAACAGGCGGTCCGCGCCTCCTTCCTGATTGTTGCTCAACGAACGTCTTGGTTGTGCGCTCGGACCTCCCCCTGCCGACCGGTGTTTGCTCGGGTACGCCCCGACCCTACACAATATGTCTAAAGAAATTGTCGTAAACGTTGGCGAGAGCCAAACCCGCATTGCCATCGTCGAAGATGGCAAGCTCGTTGAACTTTACATCGAAAACGCTGAGAACAAGCGCACGATCGGCAACCTCTGCCTCGGGCGCATCCGGAAGGTGATGC
>CAZSBW010000594.1:0-1853 GCA_964604815.1 uncultured Salinivenus sp.
ACGGAGCAGGAACTCAAAAAGAGAGCACCACCGTCCTGCGGTTAATCTCATAACTTCACGTGATCGCCAAAGCCGAGGCGCTGCGTAGGGGCCGTAGGTCATGCCGTTGGTGCAAGTGCTCTTGGAGTGAATCTCTCCGAATTCAGCGGAAATGGTCGTTCAAGAGCGACATTTCCGCATATCCGCTCGCTACGTTTTACCAAGAGAGCTTCTGGTCCCAAAGAGACCGATTGAGACCGCACTGGACGCGGCGCGCCTCCCGGCACGATCGAATCCTGAATTCGGTTGCCCTCTGCCCTCAATGAAGCAGGCTCCTCGACGGTTCGCGACCCGGCCCCGGCCGATCGTACCAAGCGTCTCGCCCCTTCACGCGATCGGAAGGTGACACACGAGGCCGCCGCCAAGAAGCACAGTTCACTCTACTGAGGGATTTACGGTTACTCTGATCCGGACGACACCGCCTCCATCGAGTCCCCACGGGAGGACGGGGCGCGGAAGACAATGTCGCCGTAAAAGGCCCGTGCGGTATCAGCGGTGTTGTCCGTGTCGGTCATGATCGCAACGCCATTCACCGCCGGAGGAGACTCGCCGAACACCTGTCGGTAGTCTGCGAGCACGTTGCGCCGTTCACGGATCCACTGCCCCACCCGATCCGGGCCGCTCCGCACCGGCATGACCATAATCTGGTCGGTGTACGGGCTCTCCACGCTCTCGTCTTGCCCCCGCCGGCTCGCCCACAGGTAGTTGAGAGCCCGCGACGGCGCCTTCGAGTATCCCACCCGACGAAGCAACATGAGCTTGAGCCGGTCAATCAGGCCGAGACCGTCGTAGTCGAACGTGACGTAGAGGCGGGCGGCCGCGTCGGCCGTCGTGTCCTTCGTCACGTCCGCCCCCTCTGGGAGCCGATCCACCTTCCAGCGCCATTCCAGAATTGGGTACCGACTGAGGTCGACCCGCTGGTGGGTGATGAGGCCGGAGGCCCCGTTGCTGCTTCGAGCCCGTACAACGACCATGCTGTCCGTCCGAACGAGGTCGTAGGTCGTGCTCGATTCGTTTTCCCCAAATCGAACCTGCTCCCACCCGTCCGGCCGATCTCGCAAGGGGGACTGCGACGAGAAGTCGCCAATCCGAAGGGTAGGAAGCGTGGCGAGAGCAGTAACGCCTCCAAGCAGCAGGCTACCGACGACGGCAAGCCAGAACCGACCTGTCATTGCGGGGCCGAGCAGTCCGTTCGAGAGAAGCGAGCACCAGGGAAGGGGCCGTCCCTGCTTCGAACAACATGCCAAGCGCCTGCTGGATCCGAGCCCATCCGTCCGGGTCCTCCCCTTCTTCCCTAATGCGGTCTCAAGCAAACCGTTTTGGGAAAGAGTCATTCCGAGCGAGGCGATCTTGATCGCCAGAGCCGAGGAATCTCTTTGGAGCCGGCGGGAATCGATAGCGTCGGGATCCTTTTTCTAACAGACGCTCTTTCTGCTCGATGTGGAGAACGTTCAATCCCAAAAAGACCGACCGAGTGCACTAACCCCCAACAGTCCCCGACCGGCAGGTTCCGCACGCTACGCGGGCTGGGCCTCGGTCGTCCCATTCTCTTGCTCCTGGATGCGCGTAAGCGAGGCCTCCAGCGAATCGCGACTGATGACCTCTCCCGTGTTTGGCTGTACCTGCCCAAACTCGAGGACCCCGGTGGGACAGCTCTGCACGCAGGCCGAGCACCGAACGCACTCCGGATCGTCCATCGGTTCGCCCTTTTGGGCGTAGGACATCACGTCGATCCCCTGGTGGCACACGCTCGTGCACACGTTGCAGGAGATGCACTTCTTCTTGTCGGCCAGGATGCGGAAGCGGCTAAAGCG
>CAZSBW010000595.1:0-1850 GCA_964604815.1 uncultured Salinivenus sp.
CAGTGACAACATTCTACACTCCTCGGTAGCTCAACGGTAGAGCATGCGGCTGTTAACCGCAGGGCTGCTGGTTCGAATCCAGCCCGGGGAGCAGAGAAGCCCGACTGAACGCACCGGTCGGGCTTTTTCTCGTTGAGCCCCGATGTAGCGATGAGCCATTTTGTCTACATCCTGCAGTCGGAAGAAAACGACCGGTTCTACGTCGGTCGGTCGCAGAATCCAGAGCGCCGGGTTGAACACCACAACACGACCTCCTCTGGATTTACGTCGCGGTATCGGCCCTGGGAGCTGGTCTTCACGCAAGAGTTTGCAACGAAGGAGGAAGCAGTGAGGGCGGAACAGTTAATCAAAAGCTGGAAGAGCAAGAAGATGACTCGTTACGTCGTAGAGGGCGAAATTCAACTGGAGAAGCGAATTGAGTGAAGCCTGGGGCTGTTGTACAGACTTGCCCGTACGCGACCACTCTCGGTGCCGACGGTTGGTTTTGGCGTCTCCGTTTCCGCTGAGTTCTTTCGTTTCCACGTTGGTGTTGAAGAGGCGTTGTCACCGTCGTCCCGGAGTCCGTGACCGTCGCTCGTGAAGGGGGAGGAGATTAGGGAATAGAGCCGCGAACCAGGGGCGGACCCGTTCGTTCATCCCTCGACTTTTATCCTTTCTCCCTGGGAAACGGCGATCCTGCCCTCCTCCACGATGTGTCGCGTGCATTCCTCCAGTCGGTTCCGGGTGCGAACGTGGATCGCCGTGCTCGCTTTGGCGGTGGCTCTGGTCGCGGGGTGTGGAGGAGAGGAGTCGGCGGAGGCCCCAAACGATGGGCTGGCGCTTCCGAACACGCCCGATACGATGACCATCCACCGCGTCCTCCAAACCGATGATCGCTTCTCGACGCTCGTTGCAGCGCTGGATTCCACCGGTCTTGACTCGACCCTGGCGAGCGACGGGCCGTATACCCTCTTCGCCCCACCGAACTCGGCCTTCGATCGGTTGCCAGAGGGAACAATGGCGGTGCTGCTGACGGAGCGAGTCGGCCGGCTGCGTGCCATTCTTGCCCAGCACGTCGTAGAGGGGCACGTACGGGCCGCCGATCTCGGCGACGCCTCGGTCCTCACGACGCTCCGTGGCGATACGCTGCGGGTGCGGCGCGACTCGGCCCTCACGGTGGGCCCCGCCACGATCGTGGGCGGGGATGTGCCGGTCACGAACGGGCGCATTCACGTTCTCGATCGTGTTCTGCCCCCCCCGTCGGAAGACTGAGGGGGTCGCCCCCGCGTCACGCCATCTCAACGGCCGTAACGATTCGCGAATATGACGGGGCGAGGGGGACCATGGGACAAGGACGTGGCTTTCAGGGATCTCCCATTCCACTGACCCTCTTTTTACAGCCCACCACTCTCCTATGTCTTCGAGCGACCCTCCTGTTTACGTCCTCATCGGCGCCACCGGGGGCATCGGATCCGCCGTTGCCCACAGCCTGGCCGACGACGGTGCTCAACTCGTTCTCGGCGCGCGCACCGAATCGGAGGTCGAGACGCTGGCCGGCGAGACCGGCGGCGACGCGTTTCCCCTCGACGCGACCGCGTTTGAGGAGGTGCAGGGGATTGTCGAGCACGCCACCGACACCTACGACCGCCTCGACGGAATCGTCAACTTCGTGGGGTCCGTGCTCCTGAAGCCGGCTCACCTCACGAGCATCGACGAGTACGAGGAGCAGGTGCGCCTGAATCTCGACACGGCCTTTAACACGGTGAAGGCAGCGGGTCGTCCCATGATGCGCAGCGGCGGATCGATCGTGCTCATGACCTCTGCCGTCTCGCGCACCGGCCTCAAGAACCACGAAGCCATTGCCGCGGCGA
>CAZSBW010000596.1:0-1842 GCA_964604815.1 uncultured Salinivenus sp.
TGGGGGAAGATCGGTAAGCAAAATCCAGGGCTCGTCCTGATCGGCTGTCCAACCGGCCAGCAAGGTGCATTCGAGGCGTTTCGATGGGGTTTTAAGTAGGTCAGCAAAACAACTTTAAAAATCGACATTCCGAGCGGAGCGGAGCAGGCAATCTCAGATTGCCAGAGTTGAGGAATCTCTTCAAAGAATGGCGGAAACGAGCGCCATGAGCGGCTTCCGCCTGATTCAAAGAGATTCCCAAAGGATGACCCTTCGGGCCCCTTCGACTCTCTCCTCCCTGCCAATCTCAAAAGGTCACACAGATTCCCTGCTCCGGTCTCGCTGACGGGGATCTAGGATCCCCATCTTCAAACTCATTCGCTTCGCTCATTCAAACAATGAAGAATTTCCGAGCGCTCGATCTGTGCAGTTGTCCGGGCGGCATTTTCTTCGGGGTCGAACTGGCTTTCATTCAGATGCCCAGAAGTATCCGGCGGATAATCTCATAATCCTACACAGATTGGCTCGGTCGTGGCCATCTGGATGGCCTCGGTTACTCAGAATATGTCCTCGAACCCTTTCGGGATGACTCTCGAATGAAGGTATTTTTGCGTGTCTACTTAGTTTGCCTGGTGGGACGGACGGCCATCCTCAGCGTACATCTCCGCGAAGTCCTCGTCGCGCAGCAGGCTCGGGCCAACCTCGTGGAGGATTCGGTATATCGAGTCCGCCTCCATCTTGCGGGCCACCTGTGGAGAGACGTCCATCAGGTCCCGCTGATACTCGCGCTGGCTCATCATGGGCCGAGCAGGATCTTCGTTCAGAGAACGCGCAGAGGCGAACCGCTCCCGCCTCCCAAATATACGAAAATCAGCACTGAATATGCGAATCAGGGGTTGACTCGAACTGCGCACTTTTGTGCCCGCGTCCCGAAAAATCCTCGTCATAAGCATGTCATCCTGAACTTGATTCAGGATCTTCTCGAATTTTGGCGGCTGCTCGCATCAAAAAGATCCCGCATCGGGGTGCGGGATGACGAAATCGGGGATTTTTCGGGAAGCTGAAGATCCGAGTCCTCAACCCCTGATCGGCATTGAATGTGCAGCACAAAGCGACTTTTTGAACAGCCTCCTAGGCAGCATCTGTCAGCCCGAATCCGCTTGCAGAATTCGGAAATGGGCGTCCGGCGTTGTTTTCCGTCGTGCGTCCATCTTTTCATCCGCCAACGGAGCAGGCGGCTGGCACTACATGTCTCCCGTCTTCTCCTCGAAGATGCGCGCCTTCATGGGGCCGTCGGAGGCAACGTAGGCCCGGAACATGCCGGTGGTCGTGAACGGCATGGCCATGTTGCCGTTCGGGTCAAGCACAATGAGGCCCCCAACGCCGCCCAACTCTTCGGCCTCCGCAACCGCTGCCTGTGCCGCGTCCCGCAGCGGAGCATCGCCGAAGCGCACCCGCGAGGCGACGCTGTGGGCCGCCACGCTGCGGATGTAAAACTCGCCCTGGCCCGTGGCCGACACGGCGACCGACTCGTTGCTGGCGTAGGTGCCCGCCCCGATCATGGGCGAGTCGCCGATGCGGCCGAAGCGTTTGTTCGAAATGCCCCCGGTCGAAGTCCCAGCCGCGAGGTTGCCGTCCTGATCGAGCGCCACGGCGCCGACAGTGCCAAACTTGTCCGCATCGTTCTCGGACGGCCGGGCCGCGCCCTCGCCCGAGCTGGTGCGCCGGCTATCGATAATGAAGTAGTCGTTCTGCACCAGCTCCAGGCCGTTTTGCTCGGCGAACGTCTCGGCGCCCTCCTGGGCCAGAAAGACGTGCTTCGACTCCGTCATGATGGTGCGGGCCAGCCGAATGGGATGCTTC
>CAZSBW010000597.1:0-801 GCA_964604815.1 uncultured Salinivenus sp.
ACGAAATCTCCAGCGACGGCAGCGTGCCCGTCCCCCCCACCCGCCACACGCGCGAGAGCCGCTCGCCGATGCCCGACGGGTCCGTTTCGCCCTCGAAGGTGGCGTCGCTGCCCTCGTGTCCCAGCAGGCCGAAGTTGCCGTTCGAGAGCGACGACGAGTTGAAGAAAAGCACACCCAGCGAGTCGCTGGTCTGCTTCGTGCCGTCGCTCGCCTGCCCCACCCCGATCACGTCGTTCTCGTACCCGGACTGCGCGTAACGGTCGTTCGTCACCGAGACGCCGTACTTCTCCGACAGCGCGCTCTCTACGATCTGCCGCTGCGCCGTGTTGAAGGCCGTGTTGGACAGGATGACCTCGGCGACGTCGCCCTCGAAGCCTTCGCCCCCGTTGCTCACGTCCGTCTGGGCCACCTGCGTGGCGTCGCCGACGTTGCCGATCACAATGTCGCCCCCGTGGCTGTCCACCCCGTCAATGCTGGCGTCGCTGTTCGTTGCCTCCTTGGTGCCATTCAGAAACAACTTGAGGGACTCGGTCGCGCTTTCGTTGAAGACGAAGGTGAGGACGTAGGTCGTGTTGGCCGACACCGATTTGCTGACGGAGAACTGCCCCTCCGGGGCGCCGCCCCAGCCATCGTCCCACGCCGAGGCGTGGACGGATCCGTTGTTGACGTACACGTTGAAGCCGTTGACCCCGCCGCCCTCTTCGTACACGATCTGGCGGGTGCTCACGTCGCTGCCGGTGCGGAAGGTGATGGAGATGGTCCGTTCGGGGTACGGACCGCCGGTGTTGATGTCGTCGGTGT
>CAZSBW010000597.1:811-1831 GCA_964604815.1 uncultured Salinivenus sp.
ATCGGGGCCGATGCCCTCCTCGACGGCGCGCTCGAAGCGAAGGGCGGGCTTGCCGTTGAAGCCGGTCGGGCCGGGCACAAACTCAGGACCGGTGAGGCCGCCGCGGATGGCGTCGTGGCCCTTGCCGCTCTGGTCGGCCCAGGTCGTCACCTCCGACCCGCTCAGGCTTACGCCCTGGTCGGCCCGCAGGAAGAGGACGCGGTCGGGGGCCGGCACCGACCCAACGGGCGGCTCGTCGGGGTTGTCGCCGGGGCCGCTCTGCGCCACGGTGGTCGCCGGCGCAAGGAGGAGCGCAAGCAACAACGCGAGCCCTATTCCGAAGAGAAGAGGGCGTCGTATGTGCATTGAGAACGCCAGAAGGCTTCACCCCGCACCCGCACGAAGTAGGATCCGCTGGAGAGATCGCGGACCGGAAGTGAAATGTGATTGGTGCGCTGGGCCTCCAGGGACCGGTCGCGTACCGTGTGCACGCGTCGGCCCAGCAGATCGTACACCTCGACGGTTACCCGCTGCGCATTCCGCACCGTGACCGGCAGCGTGGCCGTCTGCGTGGCGGGATTCGGATAGGGCGCCTCCACGTCGTAGGCCCCCTGCAGGCGCATCTGCATCTCCACGGGATCGGTCGCCGCAGTCGTCCCGTCGGCGTCTACCTGCCGGAGGCGGAAGACATGTCGCCCGTAGCCGAGGGCCTCCGTCTCGAAGCGGTAGGACTGCGCCTCCGTCGTGGTGCCTGCTCCCTCCACGAAGCCGAGCTCCGTCCAATCTGATGCGTCGGGCGTCGTTGTTGTATCGTCGGCGGACAGGCGCTGGTGCTGCACTTCAAAGCCGGTATTTCCGGTCTCCGAGGCCGTCGTCCAATTCAGAACGGCCTTCTTCTCACTCCGCTGCACCGAGAGGTCGGCCAGTTCCACGGGAAGAGCGTCGCTGGGCTCGACCTTCAGCCGGAACCGGGGTCCGGCGTCGGCCTTCTGGGTCGTTTTGGCCGTCCGCTGCGCCTCAGATGGCGCCGAGCGCTTCATT
>CAZSBW010000598.1:0-1829 GCA_964604815.1 uncultured Salinivenus sp.
ATTGTCATCTCGGTGAAGCACTCCGATCCCTACATGATGATTCAGGCCTACCGGAAGGTGGCCGAGGAGACGAAGTATCCCCTCCACCTGGGCGTTACCGAGAGCGGCACCCTCGAGACCGGCACGGTCAAGAGTTCAATCGGCATCGGGTCGCTTTTGGCCGACGGCATTGGGGACACGATTCGGGTCTCCCTCGCCGCCGATCCGGTGGAGGAGGTAAAGGTGGGCCATCGCATCCTCAAGTCCCTCGGCATCGGGCGGCCCGGCGTCAACATCATCGCGTGCCCGACCTGCGGCCGGCTGGTGGGCGACCTCTTCTCCATTGTCGAGGAGGTGGAGGCGGCCGTCGCCGAGCGCAGCTTCGACAAGGACCTGAACGTAGCGCTCATGGGCTGCGCCGTCAACGGGCCGGGCGAGGCCAGCGGGGCCGACCTCGGCGTCTCACTGGGGCGGGGCCGCGCGCACTTCTTCAAGCACGGCGAGGTGGTAGACACAATCCCCGAAGACGAGATCGTGGACCGGGTCCTCGAAGCCATCGACAACTGGGACGAAGAGGACGAGGCTGCCGCCGACGGCGAGGCCTCGGCTGCTCCCACCGGTGACGGCGCTCCCGCCGACGAGGACGAGGAGGCCGACGCCGCCGGCGTTACGAAGCCGGATCTTCCCACGTCGTAGCCCCCACTTCGACGATTCGTGGGGACGTCTCGCTTTCCTGGACGAAACGGAAGCGGCCACGGGGATTCCCCGTCGTACATGGTGGTAGGTCTGTACCGGCGGTCGAGACCACTCCATCGAAGCGGCCGACGGGGCCCGTTCGGCCCCGTCCGTCCAATGGTCTTTTCGTCGCCTTTGCCCCTGCTCCCTGCACGACTCCCCTCGCGTCGGGGCAGAGACAATTCCCGACAAGGAACGCACAAAGGCCGACGAATGCGTGAATCGTCTCTCGGCCGGCGACCAATCGTTTCCCGATTGTCGGCCGCGTCGGTGCTACGATGACGCACGCTCCTTCCGCCCACGTCTGCTCGGACGGGAGGTCCTATCACGACCTCGCCCAACTGCGAGCGGCCCTGTCTGATGTGCATTCAACCAGTCTCTTTGGGATCGAACTGTGCGCTGGCGCGCGGCCGTTGTGCGGATTCGCACACGGTGGCAATCATTCTCGCTCAATGATCGGCCTCAGCGGGCGCTGAGGGGGGACGAGAAGGACTGGCACGACCGTTGATCTGTAAAACGGTCCCACAGTGACGCAGCCTCTCGTCAATCCCTCCTCCGTGCACGCCATGAAGCGCCTGATCCACCTTCTGCTCTTTACGACCTGGTTCATCGGGGCGGTGACCGGTGGAGTCACGGTGGGGCCGGACGCATCGGACGAGACCGCTCGCGTCGTGTCCGACACCGGTCTGGCGATCCTCGCTGTGAACGACAATCAGGTCGTCCTCACGGTGGCGGTTTCCGAACACACGCGGTGGCAGTTTGCCGCTCCCGCCCCCCCGTTCCTGACCGACTGGCTTCGCGAGTCCGCGCCTGCTTCCTTCCAACGCACGACCCCGAATCAAACGAGCACTCCTGTCGCTCCTTCGTTCATTGTGTCCACCTTCCTGCACCCATGATCAGACTCCGAAACGTCACCAAGTCCTACCGCAACGGCTTCTCGCGCACCTTCGTCCTCCGCCGCGTGGACCTCGACGTGGAGGAAGGAGAGTTCGTCACCATCCAGGGCCCCTCCGGCGCCGGCAAGACGACCCTGCTCCACATCATGGGCCTGCTCGACGCCCCCTCCGACGGCACGTACCACTTCGCGGGCGAGCCCACCCACGAGATGAGCGAAA
>CAZSBW010000599.1:0-1826 GCA_964604815.1 uncultured Salinivenus sp.
AGATCCGGAGTCCAGTGCCGGTGGAGGGGGCCGTGGCTGCTTTCGCCCCCGTTGATGTACCGGACGCTAACCCTCTACGTGCTCACAGGACAGGGAGACCCGTTTCATCATCTCGCCGTTTCCGTTTACGAGCGCCTCTTTTCCGTGAACCGCCAAGCGTCTCCGGCAGACCTCCCACCCCCGCTCCGCGGCACCGACCCGGACTCGTTCACCCACCAGACCATCACCGGTCGCTGGCCGCGCATCCTGCGGCGGACGATGGAGGAAAACGAGTTCCCGGAGCGCATCAGCGAACGGATCCAGGCGCTCATCGACGACCTGCCGCACGCGCCCATTCGCCCGCTGGGCGACCCGGGCGCCCCCGACGCGGCCCTCTGGAACGAGCGCATCGAGCCGCATCGCGGGCAGTCGTGGCTGGAGGCGCCCTGGTTTTTCGGCGAAACGTACCTCTACCGCCGCCTCCTGGAGGCCACCGGTTACTTCCAGCCCGGGTCCGGCCGGCACAACGATCCCTTTACCGAACAGAAGCGGCGGGGCTACGCCGCATCGGTCGACGCCATCCGCACGCTGGCGCAGGCTCGGGCCGAGGCGCAGGAGCAAGAGGGGGACGCGCGAACAGAGCTGGTGCGCCTCCTCAAAGCGGCCCTCTGGGGCAACCAGGCCGACCTCAGCATGTGGGGCGCGGGCGAGGAATCGCCCGATCACCTGGGCACCGGCGACGAGGAGGCCCACCTGCTGGCCGACGACACGACCCCAGCGCTCAACTACCTCGACGCCCTGGATCGCCCTGCCCGCATCGACGTGTGGGCCGACAACGCCGGCTTCGAGCTCGTGACGGACCTCGCCCTGGCCGACGGGCTTCTCACGACCGGCCTTGCCGATCCGCTCGTGCTGCACGTGAAGGCCCACCCCACCTTCGTCTCCGACGCCACGATCGGCGACGTGCACGACACGCTCGATCGATTGGCCGCGGACGACGACGCGGCTACCCGCGCGCTGGCGGAGCGGCTGCGCGACGCCATGGCAGCGGGCCGCCTGCAGCTTCGCGACCCGCTCACCTGGACCTCCCCCCTCCGCGCCCGCGACTTTCCCGCTACCGTGAACGCGGAGCTCGCCCGGGCCGACCTCGTCGTCAGCAAGGGCGACGCCAACTACCGCCGGCTGCTGGGCGATCGGCACTGGGCCTTCACGACGCCGTTCGCGGAGGTCGTCTCGTACTTCCCGGCGCCCCTGCTGGCCCTGCGCACCCTGAAGGCGGAGGTGGCCTGCGGCCTCACGCGGGAGCAGGTGGACCGCCTCGACGCGCAGCATCCGGACTGGCTCACGAGCGGGGAGTGGGGCGTGATCCAGTTTGCACCGGACCCGGAGGCATGAAAACGCCACGGAAGCAGCCCCGAAGCGGGAGAACGGCGGCACCTGCTGACCCCAGGTCCGTACGGACGATTCAGTTCGTCCCCAATCCACGACCGACCCTTTCCGCATCGCCATGCCCGACCGCCTCACCGCCAGTCAACGCGCGCATCTCCGCTCCCTCGCCCACGGCCAGGACCCGCTCATTCACGTCGGCAAGGAGGGCCTCACCGACGCCGTGGAACGGGCCATTGAGGAAGCGTTCAATACGCGGGAGCTGGTCACCATTCGCGTGCTCGACAACGCCCCGCGTGACGTACGGGATCTCGCAGAGGCGACGGCTGGCGCCCTCGACGACGTGCTGGTGGTCGAAACCCGAGGCGGCACGGCCCTGCTCTACCGCCCCCACCCCGACGATCCGGAGATTACACTGCCGGAGACCGGTGGAGAATGATGCGTGAATCGTGATCCGTGAG
>CAZSBW010000600.1:0-1819 GCA_964604815.1 uncultured Salinivenus sp.
CCCGATAGACGACCAGTCCCCGCTGTTGGGCCTGTTGGTCCAGATCGCCGAAGGTGCCCACGCTGACCGGCACGTCACGGCGGGACAGCACCTCTACAACGGCCTGCGCGGGCGCGCCCACCCCGGCAAACCCGATAAGCCGGGAGGGATCGATCGCCTCCAGGTGGGCCCGCGCCTCCTCCGCCGTTTCGACCGATACCGAGAGGAGAAGACGCGGGGCCTGCCGGTGGTACCAGCGGGCATCCGCCAGTGTGTACGTGATCACGAGCGTCCGATCGAGGGCGTCCAATCGGCGAAGCAGGTCCGTCACGAGGGGACGGGGGACGTCCTCCTTCACGTCCAGTTGGAGCACAGCTCGCCCCTCGCTCCACGTTAGCGCCTCGGCGAGGGTTGGCACCTGGTACCGGGTCGTGTCTCCGGCGTTCGTGACGAGACGGAGCCGACGGAGTTCGCTCAGGGTTCGCGCCTGAACGGGACCCCGTCCGGTGGTCGTACGATCCAGTGTCTCGTCGTGCATCAACACGAGCACGCTGTCCGCCGTCATTCGGACGTCCGTCTCCAGCAGGGCGGGACCGTGAGACAGCGCATGATCAAACGTCGGCACGGCGTTTTCCGGGAATCTCTCCGTCGCGCCGCCCCGGTGCGCCCCAACGAGGGGTTGCGCATCAGATCGGAGATACGCGGCGAGACGGTCCGCGTTGTCAAACGCTCGGTAGTTGGACGCCGACGGGAGAGGCCCGGTCTCCGTGAAGGCGTCTCCGTTGCCGCTCCCGCAGCCGAACAGGAGCCCCCCGACGGCACTGAAGAGTACAACGGTGAGGGCGAACCGACAGGAGAAAACGAGGGACGAGGGGCGCATTCAACAGCGAAGTTGGGATGGATTACGGGCGTAGCTGATCGTTCCCAGCGAAAGGGTACCCGCGTCGATCTCAAGCCAGCGGCAAATTGCGGTATTGTCGTCTGTGCAACCGGTCTCGGTCACCGACGAACTGCGGAGCCAGATTCACGGCCCTAATCCCGACAATGCCCTCCCCCCTACCCGTGTGGACGCGACCAACATGCACTCTGGGGCCGCGTTTCCGGCAATGACCAGTTTCCGGGAGCACCGCCCCGCCAGCCCCCCAAGCACCGGACTCTCTTCCTACGATTCCTGACCGGGGTCGAGCCAGTTTCTTACGGCGTCGTCGCTGGATACCGCGCCGTCTTTTTCCTCGCCCGCCTACCGTTCCTCATCGGCCTCCCTGCTCTCTTTCATCGCCCGTCGGCGGCCGCGGACCCGCTCATTGAGACGCCGACGACCGTTCGGGGTCTTCCCTCCCGCTTGAGATTGTGCTTTCAACATACGCGTCCGCAATCGTCCCGGTTGCCCACTGGTAGGTCGCGTACGCCTTCAGGACACTGGTTTCGGCGGCGATGCGCTCCTTCCGGGCCTTCGCCAGGGCTTGCTCCCGCTTGTTGAGGACGAAGAGGGTTCCCTGCCCTTCCTCGAACCGTTTCTGCTCCGCCCGCCGCAGCTTTTCGGCGAGTTGTTGGTTGCGCCGGGCCGAACGCGTCCGGCGGCGGGACCGCGTCAGGGCGGACTGTGCGGTCGCCACATCCGCCCGCACCTGCCGTCGCGCCGCGTCCTGCTTTAGGTCCAGCGAGCGAAGCGCAATGTCGGCCCGCTGGGCGTCGCTGCGCCGGTCCCGGAAAAACAGCGGCTGGTCAATCTGGAGCCCGACCTTGACATCCGAGACATTCAACGGACTCTCGGTATACGAGACGGCCTGGGCCTCCAGCGTGAGCTTGGGCCGCAGTTGCTCCTGCGCGAGGCGCTGCT
>CAZSBW010000601.1:0-492 GCA_964604815.1 uncultured Salinivenus sp.
GGGGGCCTGAACTCTGCATAGACGAGGGTCTGAGGAGGGTGAGATGTGACTCGCGGTCTCGTCTGGAGTCCCCTTATAAAGTTCATTATCTGCGGATCCGCTCTACTCCTCGTCGGAGCCACCGTCCGTCTCGTACCGTGGATCCTCGTCGCTCGTCTCGGCCACGCGGGCCCGAGTCTCCCGAGCGAGGCGAGCGTTCAGCCGGCCGGTGAGGCCGAGGGTGTACGCGAGCGTGAGTGCGAGCACGATGGCGGTTCCGATCGCCAGCGCGCCGAGTGGGTCCGTCTGACAGAACACGACTCCTTGTGATATGGTGCAGCTCATCGTTCTTAGCTCCATCTACCCATACACCATTGATTCCTATAAGTCTTTGCTTTTAGATTTCTTCTTCACGGGTCGCCAGACGGCGATCGATCCCCAGCAGATCGTCTGGGCGTAGGCGCTGATCGCGGCGAGCCAGAGCTCCAAAGAGACGTAGCTCGTTCCGATCAC
>CAZSBW010000601.1:541-1814 GCA_964604815.1 uncultured Salinivenus sp.
GCAGAGTAGCGATCTGACGGCGGTCTCTGGCTCGTTGTCGTCCTCACCGGGCGAGACGTCTAAGTGCTCGTAGAGCTGCTCTGTGGCCCGTGCATCGGGCAGCAGTTCGATCACGTCGTCGGCTTCGTCCCAGACGAGCACACCGGCTTCATCGAGGTGAGGGATGTGAGTCTGGTAGAGCGAGACGTACACGCGCTTGTATTGCTGACTCTCGAGATGTTCGACGCGGATGTCGTTCTCTCGAGAGGCGATGTAGTTCGCCAGCTCTTTCATCGATACGCTGGCGGCGTCGTCGGCCAGATATCGCAGGATAGCGAGCCGACGACTGTTCGAGAGCAGTGTGAAGACCTCGTCTTCAGCGAGTCCTTGACTGGGCGCAGTCATCAGTCATCGGCCTCATCGAGGTCGGCGATCGTACGATCTCCAGAGACCTGCTCGTTGATCCAGTCGTGGCGGGCATTGATCTCGCGCAGCCCTCGTCGGGTGAGCTGGTAGGAGTTCGTGCGCCGGTCGATGCTGCCTTTCGAGAGCAGCCCTTTGTCGACGAGCGTGTCGAGCTTGGGGTAGAGCCGGCCGTTGTTGATCTTCTCGTGCCGGTAGTCTTCGAGCGCTTCTTTCAGCGCCAGCCCGTGCGGTTCATCTGAATCTGTACCAGCGGTGACATACATCAAGTCCCGCTGAAAAGCGGTGAGTTCTTCCATGATCCGCTCGACCCTACGCGATCATGGAGTATAAATCTATTCATTCCTCGACGGGGTCGACGCGCGGATGCGAATATACGTTGTCAGAATCCACTTCGACGCCCTCTACGTAGGCTCGAGCGTACTCCGCGTGAGCTGAGCCCTCTCCGTCTTCGTGCTCGTCCAGCCACTCCTGATCGGCGAGCAGGCACCACTCGCCCGTGTCGTCCCACTGGTGCAAGAAGACGTCGATCGGCTGATGGTAGTAGGCGATCATCGCCGAGTTCACGTGACCGTGGACCCGCCAGTTGATCGTGAAGACCTCGCCCTCCTCGTAGTCACTCATCGTCGAACACCCGGAACCAATCGGCCGGATAGGATTCGACTCCGGCGTTGCACGCACTGATCTCTCCGAGCTGATCGGCCGACAGCGTGCTCGTTCGGAGGATGTAGCCATCCTGCTCGTAGCTGCCCTTCTCTCGCAGATCCGCCCACGTACACGACATCGACTCGAACAGGTGCTCGAGCGCCTCTCTATTCACCGTGCCTCACCTCGTCGATACAGTCGACACAGAGCGAGTTTCCAGAGTCAG
>CAZSBW010000602.1:0-1810 GCA_964604815.1 uncultured Salinivenus sp.
GATCCGGACGCGATCGGGGACGGGAACGTACTGACGTGGAATGAGAGCGCGAGGAGGTGGCGCCCGGCGTCGCCTCCCCAGCCCGAGCCCCCACCCGAACCCGAACCGGTCCCGACGAACGCAGAGACCGACCTAACGCGCATCATTGCGACGAGCTGGGGGCACGAGGATGTCTACACTCGTGTACGCACCTTGGATCTGGAGCTACGAGGGGTCGAGGTGGAGGCGCCGTTGGGACTGGCTGTGGCGTTCGGTACGACAGAGCTGGAGTTGAGAGGAGAGACAGTGCTGACGAGAGATGGTCCAGGAACCGTTCTCGTTCGGACGCTCACGCAGGACACATTTCGGGTATTTATGGAACGTGGAATCCCCGAGTATCCCCTGAAGCAGCGAGAGCGTCTTGTGCCGCGTGAGGTCTTGCCGCTAACGGCGGTAAATCTACAGGGGCGCCACATCACGGGAGGAACCGTGAATCGAGACGCTGAGCGCGCCCGGGGAGTTGCGTTCTTGATGCCCTCCCCCGAAGTCATGGGGCGCCTCTACGATCGGGCGCGCGGGTCCTCGGAGGGACGAGTTCGCCTTGATGTCGAGGTCCGCGGAAGCCACCTCCTCGACGCCGAAGAGCGAGCCATCGACGCGGAGTTTGTACGCATGGATCTCCCAACAGGAGACCGGCCCCGGAAAAGTGAGGCGGGGGTGCAAGGAGGCCGCTTCGAAAGCTGGGTCTATTTCGACGTGCTTGAGACCCCTCCCATCGACCTCAACACAGAAGATCTCACCGTCGACCGCCTGATGGAGCTTCCAGGGGTCGGAGAAGCCTACGCAGACCAGATCCTCGACTACCTTGCTGAAAACCGTCCGATCGAAAATCCGCTCCAGTTGGCAGAAGTGTCCGGAATTACGGAGGCAATGATCGAAGAGGAATGGGGGAATCGTGTCGAGGCGTCTCAATAATCGTCGTACCTTAGCTTCGGCATTCGTCGCCTCTTTTTGCGATTCGAAAGATACTATCATGTCGAACAACTCTTCCGAAGCACTTAATACCCCCATCGTCGAAGGGGGGCTCAAGCGCATTCCCTTCTTCAACGGACGCGTTTTAACGGCAGAGGACCTAAGGACGGAGCAGAAGGCCAACGCCACGGATCGCAAGCGTCTGGGCCGCGCGCTCGGGACGGGCGTGATTGAAGGGCTCTTCGTGGACCGCGTCGATGACGAATCGGACGACCCCCCCACGACGGTGACCGTGGAGTCCGGCCTCGCCCTCGCCCCGAGCGGGTGCGTCGTCGAACTGCCGCAGACGACCAACATCTCGATCGTCTCCGAGATTGACCGCGACGAGACAGCCGGAACGAAGGGGCGGTTTGCCAGCTGCTCGGCGCGTGAAGTCGTTGCCACATCCGGCAATGGCGCGTACCTGCTTTTTGTCGAACCCGCCGCTGAGCCTTACAAGCGCACGCCCCAAACCCGTCTGGGGGGCGACGGGGCGGCCTCGGAGTGTGGGGCGCAGTATCGCCGCGAAGGCGCGCAGCTCCGTCTCGTCCACCTCGACACCAGCGACGACGCCCTCGTGCCGTCCTCTCTCGCTGATGGCGAAGGCGAGTACGATATTCAGAATCTCTCGCAAAAGATCGTGGAGGCCCGCGAGAACGACGAAAAGCCCATGCCGAAGCGCGTGTCGAAGCTGCGCAACGTGCTGGCACACGTCTGCCTCCGCACTCCGTCGGCCCTCACCGACACCGCGTCGCTCTACGACACGCTCCGTCGCCAATCACAAGGAAACGAGCCTAATTCAGATGGACCTGTTGACGTG
>CAZSBW010000603.1:0-1801 GCA_964604815.1 uncultured Salinivenus sp.
GTGTTCGACGCGCTCCGCGGTGCGAACAACGTCCTGCTCGACCTCGACCGCGATGCGTGGCTCTACGTCTCGGACCGCTATCTCGGCCAGGAGGCCGTTTCCGGCGAAACCGGCTCCTCGACGATGCCACACAAGGTCAATCCCATCGACTTCGAGAACAGCGAGGGGAACCTCTCGAAGGCCAACTCGGACCTGACCTTCCTCGCCGACTACGTGACGAAGTCCCGGCTCCAGCGGGACCTCTCGGACTCGACGGTCAAGCGCAATATCGGCGCGGCGCTGGCCCACTGTCTCATCGGCTACGAGAAATGTGGAAACGGGCTGGCGAAGGTCGTTCCCAACGAGCAGGTCATGCGTGAGGAGCTGGAGGCGACACCCGAAATCATCGGGGAGGCCGTCCAGACGATCCTCCGTCGAGAGGGGTACGACGACGCCTACGAGCAGGTGAAGGAACTGACCCGGGGCCAGCGCGTCACCATCGAGGACTTCCGGGCGCTGTTCGACGACCTCGACGTGTCCAAGTCGGTTCGGGCGGAACTTCACGCCCTGACGCCGGCGGGCTACACCGGGGTCGCGGCCGATCTCGTCGACGACCTCGACGACGCCTGAACTGCGGGGCAGGCCAGCACGGTCCTGTCGAACGGGAACACTGATACCCTTCCAGCGATAGCGACTCCTCAATGCGGTACGTCGAGGGGCTGCTGGTTCCGGACCGGGGATGGTTCCACCCCATCGAGCGCCGGATTCAGCAGGCACCGGGGATCGAGAACGAGCGCATCCTCCAGATGGAACTGCTGGAGGACGGGACGGTGACGACGATGTACGAACTCAGCGGCGACCGCGAGATCGTCGAGTTCGCCGCCGAGCACATGCCGGAGCTCATTACCTACCAGATCTCCCCGATGCAGGACCGGATCATCACCTACGCCCACCTCGAAGCCAACGAGATGCTCCAGGGGCTGCTCGAAATCCCACACCAGTACGAGATCGTCCCCGACTTTCCCATCGAGTTCACGCGCGACGGGGCCGTCCGCCTGACCATCGTCGGCGGCGAGAAACAGATCCGCGAGGCTATGGACGCCATTCCCGAAGGCATCGCGGTCGAACTCGAGAAGCTCGGCAGTTACGAGCCGGAGGGTGAGCGCCTGCTGACCCGGTTGACCGACCGCCAGCGCGAGATCGCGGAGATCGCCGTCGAGATGGGGTACTACGATACGCCGCGGCAGGTCACCTACGACGACATCGCCGCCGAGGTGGACGTGGCACCCGGCACCGTCGGCGAGATACTCAGGAAAGTCGAGTCGCGGCTGTTGAACGCCCTGCTCGGTTAACGGCGGAACGACCGCGACGGCGTCCCGAGGTCCGTCGAAACGGCCAGTTCGTTCCAGTGGTTCAGCGCCCAGTAGCCGAGCCCGGTGGCGATCATCCCGGCCGCGAGGAAGTAAAAGACGAGCTGTGAGGCCACCAGTTCGCCGGGGTTGCGGAGGACGTAGACGATCCCCTCGCCGCTCAGCGTCCCGAAGATGAACGTCGCGACGGCGACCGACCCCGCGGTCGCGATGACCTGCTCGCCGTCGACGCGCTGTGCCTCCAGAAAGAGGATCGCCGCGACGAACGCGCCGGCCGTCCCGAGGACGTACAGCGGGAGCCGCCCGCTCACGCCCGGTGCCGACGCCGAGAGCAGGGCGACCAGCCCGACGAAGCTCGCGGTCAACACCAGCGTACACGCCGCGACCAGCGCGCCTGCCCGTGCCAGCGATTCCGTGTCCAACTGCCGTGCCCGTGCCGTTGCCATAGTCGA
>CAZSBW010000604.1:0-1780 GCA_964604815.1 uncultured Salinivenus sp.
TTCGCGATCGATCAATCAAGATGTCCATGCTCCACCTCGAACGCCCCCTCGTCTTCCTCGACCTCGAAGCCACCGGCACCGACCCGCAGGCGGCCCGCGTCATCCAGCTCGCCCTACAGCGCTTCGTCCCCTCGACGGAGGGCGCCGCGCTCGACGAGGCGCTGGACCTGCTGGTCGACCCCGAGACGACCATCCCGGACGACGTCACGGAGCTTACGGGCATCGCGCCCGCAGACGTGCAGGGCCAGCCCCCGTTCGCGGAGCAGGTGGACCGCCTCGCGCCCCTCCTCGCCGACGCCGACCTGGCCGGGTACAACGCCATTGCCTACGACGTGCCGCTCCTGGCGGCCGAGTGCGATCGCGTGGGCCGCTCCCTCCCCGGCCCCGACGACCGCGTGGTGCTCGACCCCTACCGGCTGGAGCAGGTGCTCCGTCCCCGCACCCTCACGGCGCTGTACGAACGTTACACCGGCACCTCCCTGGAGGAGGCCCACGACGCCATGGCCGACGTGCAGGCCGCCGGGACCGTGCTCCAGCATCAACTAGCCGACCACGACCTCGACGCCACCCCCGCCGAGCTGGCCGACCTCACGCGGGGCGACTACCTCGACGACGGGCGCAAACTGAAGGAGGACGGGGAAACCGTCGTCGTTTGCTTCGGCAAGCACGACGGCAAGACGCTCCACGAACTCCGGACCGAGCACCCCGACTACTTCAACTGGATGTACGAGACCATCGACGACCTCCGCCCCCACATCGACGACGCCCTCGGGAATTCGTAGCGCGGCGGTCGGGATCTGTAACTCGGAACGCGGAGTGAAGCGCTCCCCCGGTAATTTTGGCGAGCACAGCGCCTGGAAGCCACTTCCCTGCTTCACTCCCTCATGACTCACAACTCATGACTCACAACTCTTGACTCCCAACTCATGACTCAAAACCCATGACTCCACATCTCATGACTCGCCAACGGGAGAAATGACCGAAACTGCGATCCAGAACCAGCTCTACGAGTGGTGCACGGCCAAAAATCACCCCGTCACCATCGACAACTGCGGCGCCTGCACCATCGGCAAGGCCGACCTGCTGAGCGTGACGAAGGCCCACCTGGTGCACGAGTTCGAGATCAAGTGCAGCGTGGCCGACTTCCAGCGCGACTTTGAGGACAAGGACACGAAGCACGACCGCCTCGCCCGCGCCGACAACCGACTGATGGCACTGCCCAACTACTTCTGGTTCGCCACGCCCCCCGGCCTGCTTGAGGACGAGGACCTACCGGATTACGCCGGCCTCATGCTCGTGACCGACGACGGATGCACGGTCGAAAAGGACGCTCCCCGGATCCACACCGACAACCTCACCGATAAGGACCGCCGCTACATCGAACGCGGCCTTACCTACCGCTACTGGAGCACCCGCACCGACTAACCCGTCCCCATCTCCCTCCTGAATCTACTGATCCGTGTACAGGTAGGTAAACAATAACCCAAGTTGTGGGGTACAGCCGTTTTTCGTCGATAATGGTGAAATTTAGCTGTCAATATACCGATTTCCTCTGAGAAACAGGAATCTGGCGCTGACTTTCCCCGACACAACAGCGCGAGCGAATAGGGCACAACTTGGGTAACAGTAGTCTCCACGTGAGGAAGGAGATCTCTGTGGCTTTGCGAGATTAATCGCCGGACACCTCCCAAACGAAAAGTACTTCGAAGAAACGACAGAAAGCCTCCTCCGGCCTCGAAGAAAATCGCGCCCGGGCGAGAACGGAGGTAGGGAATCTCAG
>CAZSBW010000605.1:0-1780 GCA_964604815.1 uncultured Salinivenus sp.
GGGAGCCGTCGTTCGCGTTTCCGGAACGCACGGGGGAGCGAGGATTTCGGTGAACGTCCGAACGCTGGGCGCTCTGCACGGGAGCCTCCCCCACTTGTGCTTGGTGTCACGGCGAGGTCGTTTCTAGAACTGTCTCATTGTCGGATTCGGTATTCCTCTATGCGACGCATCGGTGCCCTTCTGTGTGTAATTGTCGTGGCGCTGGCGGCCGTCTCGCCGGCGACTGCCCAGCAGCGCGGCGACCTGCCGGAGGAGGCGCGTCAGGAGCTGGAGCGGCGCGACATGACCGTGCAGGAGGCGCGCCAACGATTGCGCCAGCTCGGCATCGATCCGTCGAACCCCGAGCAGGCGGCCCAGCGGGCCCGTGAGCTCGGGGTGCCCCAGGCCCGCATTCAGGCGCTCCTGCAGGCCGCCCGCGAGCGGCGAGGAGGCGCCGGGGATACGACTCGAACGCGGCAGGCGCCGATCAATCCGCCGTTTCCCGTCCTGTCCGGCACCCCGACGATTGCCCCCGACAGCATTTCCGTCGATGAGCTGCCGGTAGACGTAAAGGTCCGCGTGCCGCTCCGCAGCCAGAACCAAATTCGACGGGTGCGGCCCGGCTTCCTCACGGCGGACGGCGACTCGGTGACGGCCCGGAACGTGCAGCGCATCCGGGGCTCCGTGATCGAGGGCACGTGGCAGGGCGAGTTTACCCTTCCGGACGACACGACCACCGGCACCTGGAACCTCTACGTCGAAGCGGCGACCCGCGACACGGCCGTGACGCTGGCCACGGGCCGTCGCCTCACGATTTTTCCGAAAGGCGAAAAGCCGGATCGTGACACGACCCGAAAGGATACGCTGCGATACTTCGGGTACGACACCTTCGACACGATCCCCGACGCGTTTACGCCCCAGCCCACCGGGCCGGCCGACGGCAGCTACGTGGTGGGGTCGAACGACGAGCTGCGCCTGACGGTGTGGGGCGGGGCCGAGTTTACGTACGAACTGCAGGTCGATCGGGAGGGGCGCGTCACCGTTCCGAACGTCGGGCAGTTCACGGTCGCCGGCAAGCAGCTCGACGACCTTCGGACGGAGATGAAGCAGTGGCTGTCCCGCAGCTACTCGGGCCTCACGAGCGATCCGCCCACCGTCTTCATGGACCTCACGCTTACGCGGGTGCGACCGTCCCAGGTGTTCGTCCTGGGCGAGGTGCCGCAGCCGGGGGGCTACGTAGTGAGCAGCTTCTCGACGGTCTTCAACGCGCTTTACAGTGTGGGCGGCCCATTAAAGCAGGGGACCCTGCGCAACATCCGGGTGATCCGGGACGGCGAGGTCATCGAGACGGTCGACCTCTACGACTACCTGATGGAGGGGTACAGCCCGAATCCGGTGCAGCTCCAGAGCAACGACTACGTCTTTGTGCCGCCCCGAGGTGAAACCGTGGCGATAACGGGCGCGGTGAAGCGACCGGCCTACTACGAGATGAAAGAGGGGGAGACGATGCGTGATCTGCTCGAATACGCCGGGGGACTGAAGCCGAAAGCGTACGCCAAACGCTTTCAGATCGAGCGCATCGTGCCGTTCGGGGAGCGAGAAGATCCGTCGGTCGCGCGCGAGGTGGTGGACGTGAGCCTCGAGTCCGTGCGGGCCGACACGGCCCAGGTGGATCTTTCGGATGGCGACCGGGTCCGTATCCTCTCGATCGGCGAGGCGACGGACCCTGCCGTCCAGGCCCGAATTGAGGCCGTCGAGGTCACGGGGGCGGTCTACCAGCCGGGGCAGTATCAGCTCGGAG
>CAZSBW010000606.1:0-1774 GCA_964604815.1 uncultured Salinivenus sp.
ACCGTCGATCTCGGGGTCATTCACGTTTTGAAGATGGATGTTACCGATCAACCGAGTTTGGTCCGTCGGGGCGGTCTTTCCCCTTGCTTCCCGCGAACTTTTCGTCGTAGGGCTCTCAGCGCCCACAAAAACGCGAAAAACAACAGTTTTTCCGCCCCAGACCGATCTTTGGGCGAGCCCTCCTCCTGCTTCTGCTCCCGCCGACGGTGCAGGCGACGCATGTTCACCATCAGGGCCGCCCCACTCATGACCATCCGGGCGCGCTCCAGCCCACAAGTCGGCAGCTTGTCCCCCTGCGGCCCTCCCCTCAAGCCTCGTTTGACCGAGCGCCCCGAAGGCGTTCGGGATGGGGTGTGACACCACATTGTCGCCTCCACCGGCGCGCGCTCCCGACGGCCGTCGGGACTTCCTCCCTTACTCCCTGACGCATCCGGGCCACCTCCACCGCACGTTCCGACACGTACATCGTCGGTTCCGCCCGCCGCTTTCGGGCGCGACACGGCCCGTCCAGCAAGGGACACCCCTCGCACGCTCCCGGCTCGAACCGCGCAATCAGGCGCCCGTCCGCTTCCCCTGCCTCGACGGTCCCTGCCTTTCCCTCCGGACAAACCACTCCGGTCGGCCCTCCTCTGGTCGGCCCTCCTCGCCACCGATCCACTCGTAGTCCTCCCACCCGAGCCGATCGGGGGCGCTTTTCCCGCCTCGGACGCGCGTGGGGCGCAACTCCCCCCGTGATTGCTGCAGGCCTGCTCGGCCTCCGGACCTGTATATCCACCGTCGCTCGTCACCTGCCCAATGGCCAGGTCCCGCTCGGATTGCTCCTCCAAACTCCGCTTCAGGAGAGTCTGGTCGTCGGTTGTGTTCGGGGCCACCTGCACGTCGGTAATGAGCTGCACCTCCGCCTCCGGGTCGCACGTCTCGCTGATTCCGACCAGGTATCCCGAAAGCGTTCGGGATACTCTTCTCCCCCTTTCTGCCAATAGGTCGCATCCGGGTCGTGCGGGGATTGCAAGCTCTCCGAGCTGATCTGCTCCGCCGGACGCGGACGAACCTCCTTGCCGGAGCCCTTCTCGCCAGAGGCCTCTCCGGAAGAAGCTCCGGGAATGTCTCCCTCTACGGGAGTCTCTTCAGGAGTCTCTCCCGTCATGCGTGTCTCCGTCGGATCGGTTTCCGAAGGCTCCTCCACGGCAGGCTCCTCCTCCACGGCAGGCTCCTCCTTCGCGCGGTACTGCTCCCTCAAGACCCGCTCGGCCCACTGCTCCCGCTCTGCCTCGCCGAGGCGCTCGGCCAATCCCTTCCACACCTGCTGGACCACCGAAATAATGAGCTCCAGCCGGCTCTGCTGAGCTACATCGCTCATCACCTGCGTCGAATCGACCCGCTGCCACCGGGTCTCCGTCTCGATCGCCTCCAACTGCGCGTCGGTCACCTGCCGGAACACCTCTCCGAACAGGTCCTCTCCGGTCTCCTCCATATGCTCCCGCACCCGCCGCCGAAAATTGTAAAGGGTCCGCAACTCAAAGATCTCTTCTCCCAAGCCAGTCATCCCCACCGCGTGGCGCACCTGTAGATTAAAACAGAACTGGCTGTAAAGCTCTCGGTCACTCCACCCAAAGCCGCTTTTCAAAATCTCCAGCGCCACGAGCACATTGACCGGCACGTTCGGACGCGAGTCCCGACAGCCGTCGGGATGTGGAGATCCGCAAAGATCTCCTCGTCGATCCGGCAAAACACCTCGCGGTAGGACGTCTCGGCCCAGGAGGTCTCCAATCGA
>CAZSBW010000607.1:0-1774 GCA_964604815.1 uncultured Salinivenus sp.
GGGACACGAACGTGGGCTACCCCACGCAGCAACACTACGACGCCATCGCCGAGCACGGCGTCACGCCCTACCACCGGCAGTCCTTCACGCTCCATCGTGAGGGCTAAAGCGAAAACAGAATCCTGACACCAATCCGACAGGGAGCGATGTAATCGTGCTGGCACGTCTCAGCCCGGGAGAAAACCGCCCCGCCGGTTATTGTTTTGATACCACCATCTCCTACAAACCGTGGAATACGGCCCATCACAATGAATGTCTTTCTTCGCTATAGCAACCAGCTCTTCGACGCTTTTGAGGAATGGTGGGAGAGTGCGGAAGCGCGCCGGATCGTCGCGTACATACTGATCGGCAGCTTTCTGGCGTCGCTTTTTGTCATTGAAGCAAACCGGCAGGGATGGCTGTCCGCCACCCTCGCAAAGACCGTGTCCACGAACCACTTCGTAGCCATTGACGTCGCGTTCACCCTGTTTTTGGTGGTCGAGCTCATCGGACTGGTTGTGGGCCTCGCCACGAGCGTGGCCAAGACGGCGGGCAAGCAATTCGAGGTCTTCTCGCTCATTCTGATCCGCCGGTCGTTCAAGGAGCTGGATCAGTTCGAGGTCGAGCCGCTGCGGTGGACCTTCGACACCGGGCGGGAGGCCGTCCAGCTCATCGTGGTGGACGCCACGGCGGCCCTCGCCATTTTCCTTACGCTGGGCCTTTTCTACACGCTCCAGAAGCACCAGCCCATCACCCAGACGGACGTACAGCAGCAGTACTTCGTGGGGCAGAAGAAGATGGTGGCGAACGTGCTGCTGCTGGTCCTGGCGGGATTGGGTGTGTATGCGGTCGTGGGGCCGTTCGTGGCGGCGGACCCGCTCCCCTTCTTCGATGCGTTCTACACGGTTCTCATCTTCAGCGACATCCTCATCGTCCTCATTTCTCTTCGGTACAGCGCCACATACCACGTCGTCTTTCGGAATTCGGGCTATGCGGCGGCGACGGTCATGATTCGGCTGGCCCTGGCCGGGCCGCGCTACCTGGGAGCGGCGCTCGGGGTGGGGGCGGCCCTCTTCAATCTTGGGGTGGCGGCGGCCTACAATTACGTCACGCCTGCCGTGCAGGAATCCTACGAGCGGAATCTGAAGCGAAAGAAGATGCGAGAGGAGAGGGAAAAGGAAGACCTGCCGTCTGGAGAGATAGGCGGACCGCCAGTATAGGAAACCATCCCAGCTCTGGGCGCTCCATTACCACAGCATTTTCTGCCTTGAGGAGATGAAAAACGCATAATCCTCCGAAAGACGACCCGTTTCCGTCGGGAACCGAGCGGAGAGAAGAGGGAACAGCAAGCGATTCGGTTGCGCACCTCCTACTCGCATTCTATATTCCAAGGGGTTTTGCAGGCAATCTCCCCGTTGAAGGCATCAGCCGCATATTTGGCATGCTTGCACGGACTGCTGGCACCCCGACGCCCGTGCTCTTCGTTCGCTTCCTTTCGTGCGATTAGTCTGACCGCCCATGTTCCAAAGCACTGTCGAGCTTCTCAATGATCTCGTTTGGACGTACGGCATTCCCGTTGGGAACGGGCAGCACGTGCCGTGGGTCGTGCTCTTGTTGCTGGGGGCAGGGGTCTACTTTACCATTCGCCTGTCGTTTGTGCAGTTCCGGCAGTTTCGACATGGGATGAAGGTGATGTGGGGAACGTACGAGGATCCCGACGATCCGGGCGACGTCTCGCACTTTCAAGCGCTCACGACGGCCCTCTCGGCGACGGTCGGCATTGGCAACATTGCAG
>CAZSBW010000608.1:0-1772 GCA_964604815.1 uncultured Salinivenus sp.
CTGATTTCCAGCGATTCACGGAGGTGAGCCAGTGCTTCCTCGTAGCGCCCCTGATTCTTGTGGACGCTCCCGATGCTGTTGACCGTGACGGCGATGCCCTTCTTGTCCCCAATCTCCCGCTTGATTTCCAGCGATTGGCGGAGGTGGACCAGGGCCTCTTCGTAATAACCTTGTCTCCGGTGGATGTCCCCGATACTGTGCAGCACGGTGGCAATGCCACGCCGGTCCCCGATCTCCCGATAAATTTCTAGAGCTTTTTGGTAGCGGGCTAGCGCCTCTTCGAAACGGCCCTCCTCCAAGTGGATGGAGCCAATTTGATTCAGCGTGCTGGCGATGCCCTCCCGGTCGCCGTTTTCTCGATGAGCCGTCAACGCCTTCTGGTATCGAGCCAGAGCTTCCCGATAGCGATCCCGGCTCTCCTGAATCAGCCCCATGCGATACTTGAGGTCAGCGGCTCCCTCGATCTTCGGGTCGGTTTTTAATGCCTTCTGATAGTAAGATAGAGCCTTCTGAAGATGACCCTGCTCCTTATGGATGCGCCCAATGTTAAACAGCGTCAGAGCATCTCCCTCTTGATCTCCAATCTCTCGGTGTATCGCTAGGGCCTCTCGGAGGTGCGCATGCGCTTCCTCGAACCTGGACTGGACCCCGTAGGTAATGCCGATCCACCGTCTCGCGACCGCAATTTCCGCTGAGTCGTCAACTACCTGACGTGCCTGAAGTGCCCCTCGCAAGTAAGCCTGTGCCTGTACGGGGGAGGAATCGAACTTTGACTTCCCACTTGCCTGGACCGAGTCGGCCCACCGCCGCAGCCGAGCGCTGTCGGCGGCAGTTGGGGGACCAGCGGCATTGAAGCGATCGAGCGCCGCCCGAAGCGAGTCGACGAAAGGCGAGGCTGCCGCAGAATTCGGCGGTGCCGGCTGCTGGGCCGTCGCCGGGCCGGGCGAAAGGCCTGCAACAACGATCGCAAGCGCCAAAAACGCAGAAACGGAAGGGAAGGAGTCCCGAAAATCAGTCGGCATGGCTCAGTTGCAGTGATGTCTCAACGTGATCGCACGCGGCGTTGCGTTCGAAAACGCTCAACCTATTCCGAGATCAAAACATTCTCCCAGAAATCGTCGAATTCCTCGTCTTCGAGGAGGTCCTCCACGTTTTTTCGCGTCTGACAGGCCTTTTCTCCGCCGATGGTCAGGACGTGAACGGGCGCATCCGCCCGGGCTTCATGCAGTCGGACAAACTGGAGGACCTCGGTCAACGAGTCGTAGGATTGGGGCGACTCGTCCGCCGGGACGGTGGCGCCGGTCTCGGTGAGGTACGACCGGACCGGCTCGCGGGTGGCGTCGAGGTGGAGGAGCGCGTCGTAGCGGCGGTCGCACTCCGCTGTGCTGTCGGCGACGACCGTGATCGTGCGGAGTCTCTCCTGCAGTCCGTCCGCCTCGGTGATCTTAAACCGATAGCCCACCACGAGGTGGGTGGCCTGGGAGAGCCTCTCGACCGATAGGGCCGAGAGGGGCTGTCGGGTCGTGTCGGTGGGGCGCTTCTTCGCCTCTTCGAGAGCGCCGGTGTTGAGGACGGCAATCAGCGAGTCCAGGACGACCGCCGCCCGCGGGGCGGAGACCGGCACCTGCAGGCGCGCCGTCTGGCTCCAGGTGGTGTCGTCGGGGGACGAAGCGGTCATCGTCTTGCGCACCTCCGATTGAGACTCCGGTTTCGCATCGGCTTCGCTCAGGACCGGCAACGTGATCGTGAGGAGAACGGCAAGCATCCAGACA
>CAZSBW010000609.1:0-1771 GCA_964604815.1 uncultured Salinivenus sp.
ATTTTGTGGGCCAGTCCCCCAACCACGGGCGCACTGAGGTTCGTCCCCACGAGGTACCAGAGACTCGCCCTGAACTGTTTGGACACCGTTTCCGAACTGACCCCCACGATCCCCCCGCTGAGCGCCAGCAGAAGATCCGGATCCGGGTTCCACGCGCCAACGCTCCACAGCAGCGACAGCACGACGGGGTGAATCAGAAGGGCCCACACGATCCCCCGGCCGATTTCATTCCGAATCGGGCCGAGGGTGACCGGACTCCGCTGGAAGAAGCCCCGGCGATAGGAGTAGCTGAGGAGAATCCCCGGCAGGAGAAGAAGGAGGACAAAAAGCGCCGGGAACGCGATGTTCATTCACTCGACGAGCCGTTTTCCTGCATTTCGTCGGGACGGTATCGGGGCGCTTTCCGAACGATGTACGTCTTGCCGTCCACTTCGACCTTCGTGGGCTCCCCTTTCCGGGCTGCACTCACGACCTTCTGTGCCCGCTCCTCGTCGGCCAGAATGCGACGAGCGCGCTTCGACATGGGTGCCTTCATGGGAATCCACCGTGTTTTGAGTAGAACTGGACGCTGAAAACGTACGAAAACGTACGTTTGATTCAAAACAGTGCGACATCTCCAGGCCCGTGCCGCCGTCTCAGGTAGAGCCTGGGACCGCTTAGTCTCGCAGTCTACTCGTGCTGGACGGCTCCGTCTTCAGAAACGACTGGAGGGAGAAGACAACCCGTGCATGTCACAGGCCGAGAAGCAGTCGGACCCGGTCCTCAACAGTGTCCACGACCGCTTGATCGTAGATCCGACCGATCCGGCGTCGACGTCGATCTTTCGATGTCGCGCGAAGTTGCTCGCACATGATGAACGAGCGCTGGTCGAGGTCCGACTGCTCCGGAGTCACCTCCACGTGGGTGGGAATGCCGGGACGGTGGGTCGTGGTCAGCGGAACGGAGACCATCAGTCCGGCCGGTCCCTCGTTGAATCGGGTATCCGAAAGAATGAATGCAGGCCGGTCGCCGCGTTGTTCGCGGCCCCGCGTCGGGGAAAAGTTCACCCACCATAGCTCCCCGCGCCGCGGGTCTGGCGACGCCGATTCAGGAACGGACTCAGCCATCGTAGGGGTGTGCCTCTAACCCATCGTCAGACGCGCCCGCCAGCTCCTCCGTCTCCGCGTCGTATTCCGCCCACTCCTCCCGGCGACGCCGAAGCCGATCAAACCCCTCATTGGTCTGGCGAAAAAACCGATCCCGCCGCCGTTCTTCGAGGAGACGATCGACGACCTCCGAGAGCGTTCCCCCTTCTTCCTCCGCCAGCGCCTTGAGTCGGCGGTGTACGTCACGACTGACGCGGACCGTGGTGCTACCGGTGTCACTCATGGGGCCGTTGAGCAAATTTGTATACCGTGTGTGTACTGATTGTATACAAGAGAGGCTACAGCGCCGTTCCTCGGCGTCGCCTGCACCAGGCGTGGCCCCGTTACGGCGATTGCCGGGGTTACACCTGCACCGGACCGTCCTCCAGGTGGTCGAGGAGCGTCTCGCGGGCCTCGTCGAGCCACTCCTCCATTTCCTCTTCCGACTCCAACACCTGGGACTCCAGGTTCACGCGCGTCGTCTCCGGCTTCAGCTTCTGTACGGCATCGTCGAGCGCGTCGTCGAACCGCTGGGAAAGCGCATCCTTGCGGGTGCGCCAGCCGTCGAGCGGAGTGTCGTCGAGCGTATTCAAAAGCACCTCCGTATCGCCCACCTCGATCTCCGGTATGCCGTTGAGGTTGTGCCG
>CAZSBW010000610.1:0-1766 GCA_964604815.1 uncultured Salinivenus sp.
GCCGCCGCGATGCCTCCCTGCGCCGCCCCCGTGTGGGACCGGAGCGGGTGCAGCTTCGATACAACCCCCACGTCGGCTCCGCCTTCTCGGGCGTAGAGGGCCGCCATCAATCCCGATCCACCGGCGCCAACGACAACGACGTCATGCTCGAAAGTCATAGTGAGTGATGCGTGATGAGTGAAGCGTGAGAAATGGAGCGTGAGGAGTGAAGCGCGAGAAGAGAGCAGACCTCCGACCACCGGCTGCTTCGCTATCTCACGGATCACGATTCACGTTTCACGCCCCGATGTAGGAAGCAACACGTTCAGACTTGCTCTCCGTCGCTTGGGGAGGCCGTTCACCACCCGGCCGTGATCACCGAGTACGTGCCAATGATGAACAGCCCGAGCGCCACGGTCCATGAGAGCACGCTAGCGACCAGTCGGCCCATCGGATTTCGGATGTAGTCGGTCATCACGTTGTTGAGGCCGTAGAAGCCGTGGTGCAGCGCCACGATCAGGAAGAGGATGTTGAAGCCCTTCCAGAGGAACGCATAGACCGGATCGGCCAGGCGCTGCATCACGACCTGGTAGGGAGTCGCTTCGGCGTCGGGCCCAAAGCGGGCCTCCACCCCTTCCTTCGCCTCTTCAGGATATTCGGGCATTTCATTCTTCTCGGTCACGACCTCGTGGGTGACCGACGCCACCTGGTGGTCGTAGTGCTGTACCCAAAAGTGGGTGATCAGCATGAAGATGAGAAAGGTACCCGTAATGCGGTGCAGAAACCAGTTCAGCGCGTTCGACGGGGAAGCCATAAGTTGGGAAAACCTGCGTGCAGACGGAAACGATGAGGAACGCGACTCAGCGTCAGAGGAAGAGCGACGGCATCGAGCCGGGCCCAAAGAGCCACTCGCCCAGCGCATAGATCGACGGCCAGCCGCCGACGAAGATGATTAGGACCGTCACCGCGCCCAGGGTCGCAAACAACCGCTTCTGCTTCGGGCTCCAGCCGAGAAAGTCAATGAGCACAATGCGGAGGCCGTTCATGGCGTGATAGGCCACCGCCACGAGCAGCGCAAACTCGCCCACCTTGAAGATGGGGCTGTGATACTTGGCGATCAGCGCATTGAAGGTCTCCGGGTCCGTGAGCGCCGTCAGGCCCCAGATGTGGATGATGAGGTAGGCAACGAGGCCCACCCCGGTGAGCCGGTGCATCATCCAGGCAAACATCCCGGTTCGAATCCGGTAGCGCTGGAAGCGGCTCTCCTGCTGGGCGGTGGGGCCGTCCTTTGCCTGTTGGGTCGTGTCCGGAGGGCGCTCTTTGGTGTCCACTGCCATGACGAACGAAAGCGTTATGATTCAAAACGGAGGCGTCCAGAACGCAAAAAAGGCACGCGACAGCCGATGCTCCGTTCCGGGACCACGGGGGAATGAACGACCTCGTTTCGATCCCGGAACGGGCTGTTTTCTGCTCCTCGGAGCAGGAGAAAAAGGTAACAACGATCGTGCGAAAAAGCACACGGGCGAGCCCGAGCTACCTGCTCGTCGCGAGTCGGTGTACGAGCCGGACGCGTTACCGATTCTCGATCGGGACGAAGATGTTGTCGCGTTCCCCCACGTACTGCGCCCGAGGCCGGATGAGGCGATTGTCGTCCCACTGTTCCAGGAGGTGCGACGTCCACCCCGCCGTGCGGCTCAGCGCAAAGATGGGCGTGAAGAGGTCGGGATCGAGGCCGAGCTGGTAGTAGGTGGACGCGCTGAAGAAGTCCACGTTCGGGTCGATGCCCG
>CAZSBW010000611.1:0-1762 GCA_964604815.1 uncultured Salinivenus sp.
ATCTCGTTGATGACCATCACCTTCGGGCCCCAGACGCCCGCCCCCGGCGAGGTGACATGAAGAGCACCTCGCCGTCGGGGGGGCCAACCCCGCCCGTGGTCGGTACTCGGGTGATGGGGGAGACAGATCGGTTGCCGTCGACTGGCACGACGAAGACGTCGGTATCGCTGTCGTACTCACCGGTGAAGGCCACCCGCTCACCGTCAGGCAACAGGTGCGGATGGGTCTCGGTGCCGGAGAAGTTCGTGAGCTGGTTGGCGTCGCCCCCGTCGGTCCCCACAAGCCAGAGGTCGTTGGCGTAGGCGAAGCCGACCGTCCCGTTCTCGACGGTCGGCGCTCGGAGCAGTCGGATGCCCTAGCCGAGGGCAGCGGTGGTGGCGAAAAGCGTGAGGCAGGTGAGAAGAATCGGACGGCCGGCTCGGCGAAAGTAGCCGGACATGGAGCAGTGATCGGAATGCAGAGGCGATACACCCCAGGGTCGGCGATGACACGCCTGGCGTCAATCGACCCAATCCGTGGGAATTTTCCGTAGCGGCCATGGTCGCTAACGACCACGCGGGCCGGAAGAGGCTCAACCCCCGCTCGAAGACTCTCCTCCGAAAATAAAGTGTTGGAGAAGATGTACGCTTGTAGGTTCAGGGAAAAGCAGCGTGCTGGCCTTTTGTAAAGAAAATTTGAAATAAAGACCGAGTGTATTTCGAAGTTTTTATGTAAGGGCCCCGATCTTTACAGTGCGATCACACAGATAGTCTTGGTTGCCCGACTGGCCAATCTGAATTGGTCTCGTTCGGTATGCGACGGCGCTCAAGTTGCTGCCACCGACGCTCGTAACTCAAAAAGTCTGCTCCCCACAGGTTATCAGCAACACCTTTCCGGCACGCGGAATGTTATTGATAACATTCGGCCTTTAGGAGTCCAGTTCACGCCACTGGGCCCGGTGCGGAGGGAAGGGCGTCGGGGTGGTAGGGGACGGGACCCGGTTCGAGGTTCAGCCCATCGTTCGCGGCGGCAGGAATCGATCGTGGGCGACTTCGACATCCGCACTGAGATTCAAACTCTTCACCACATCACATCATGCGACACTTCTCCCGGCTTCTGGAAGCGCTTCCTCTGCGTGGGATCTTCTCATTCGCTCTAACCATGGCGGTCTCGCTCCTGTTGCTTCCGGAGGCGAAAGCTCAGGACGTCGTCGAGGGGCAAGTTGTGGAGCAGGCGACAGGCCAACCGCTCCCTGGGGTCAACATCACTGTCGTCAACACCACGACGGGAACCACCACCGACCAGCAGGGGCGCTATCAGCTCACAGCGCCCTCGCTCTCCGATAGTCTCCGGTTCTCCTTCGTCGGATATCAGACGCGAACGGTCCCCATCGACGGCCGGACGCAAATCGACGTTGCCCTGCGGGCCGCCGAGATCGTGAGGGAGGAGGTCGTGGTCGTAGGGTATGGGACCCAGCAGGCATCGGAGGTGTCGGGCGCGATCTCGACAACGCCGCCCGCCGAGCTCAATAATATCACCAAGACCAGCGCGGAGGCGCTCTTGCAGGGACGGATGCCCGGAGTCCGAGTTGAGACAGGGGGAGGATCGCCGAACTCCGAGACGACAGTGGTCATTCGGGGGACCGGGACGTTTGGAAATGATCAGCCCCTCTACATTATCGACGGGCTGAAAACGAACAGCATGGGCCATCTAAATTCACAGGACATTGCGTCCGTTCAGGTTTTGAAGGACGCCTCCACCGCCGCGATCTACGGAAACCGTG
>CAZSBW010000612.1:0-1753 GCA_964604815.1 uncultured Salinivenus sp.
GACAGCAGCACGATGACGCTGAAGAGGCGCCCAATGTCCGACTGAAACGTGATGTCCCCGAAACCGAGCGTGCTCATCACGGTCAGCGTCCAGTAGAGCCCCGTGATCCAGGAGTGCTCCTTCCCCTCCACGTACAGCATGATGAAGTGAAACACCACCGTAAACACGGCGATGACCACGGCCAGAACGGCGACGTACCGCAGCAGGATCGCCAGATTGCGCTTCACTTCGCGGTCCTTCAGGAAGTAGGAGAGGTGGGTGCTGAGCGTTTTCATGGCAACTCGTCATCGATGTCATTCGTGCCGGTAGGCTCCTCTTCGTCACCGTGAGGCTGAATCCCGGGGACGCCACGAGGTTCTCGATGCGTCAGAGCTGGGCGGGACGTCCCGTGAGAACGTCACGACGAGGACGATGCCTCAACGGGCGTATTTCCCTCAAAGCCCTCTTCCTGCGATCCGAAGACCCGGTCCATGAACGACCGCTCGTAGGCCGTCTCGGCGAGGATCACCGAACAGTCGACCTTCTCGACGACGTCGAGGGCTCCGAGGTCGCCCGTGAGGCGGGCCAGCAGGCCCTCTTCGCTGGCCCCGAGGATGAGGAGCGTGTGGTCGGGGGCGCGGGCGGCGATGGCATCGTCCACGTGATCGGCCACGGTCACGATGCGGGACGCCTCGTCGAGATCGTGCGCCTCCGCCCACGCGGCCAGTTGCTCCTCGCGGGCGGCTCGTTCGTCGAGATTATCCGTCACGTTGAGCAGCGTCACCTCGGCGCCGAATTCGTTTCGGAGCATGCGGGCCACATTCGCACTGACTTCCGAGCCCGGTCCGCCCCGCGTGGGCACGAGCACTCGCGACGGATCGAAGCCCCGGTCCCGAAAGACGACGAAGTCGCACGCCAGGGTGCCCAGCAGGTCGCCCGCGAAGCTTTCGACCCGCCCCGGCGAGCCGTGTGCGTCGGGCCCCCAGCCGAGAACGACCACGTCGGCTTTTTGCGTCTCTGCGGCGTCGAAGATTGCGGAATACGCATCCCGGGCCAGGATGGTGTGCGTCTCCACGTCCACGCCGAGCGTTTCCGCATCGGCCCGGGCCGCCGCCAGGAGCTCCGTCGACTCGGCGTCGAGGTCGTCCATGTGGCGCATTCCCGCCTCCAGCGGCACCTGGTAGGGCACCTCCACGACGTGAACGGCCACGACGACGCCGTTCTCGTGCTGCCGGGCGAGGCTGCTGGCCAGGGTAATGAGGCCCGTTTCGTGCTCGGGATTGGCGAGAGGCACCATGACGCGGTAGCGACTGGCGTCGGGCCGCACGGCCTCGGCGGTGGCCACGGCCGGTTCGGGCCACTCCCCAGGCTCCTGCAAAATATAGCGTCCGAACACGCCCTGCTTCTCGGTCTGGCGGCGAACGTAGACATAGAACCATCCCACACCGGCGGCCACGAAGAGTAGACTCAGCAGAATCTCGATGCCGTTCATGAACGCGATGAGGCCGAACGAGGCAATGGCCCCGAGGAGGGGCACGACGGGATAGAACGGAACGGTGTAGTCCGGCTCGTATTCCGGCACGTCGGCCTCCCGCATCACGACGAGGGCGAGATTGAGCAGGCCGTAGACGATGAGGTGAAGCACGCTCCCGGCCTTGGCCAGCGTCTTTACGTCGCCCACGACGATGAACAGCAGGATGAGCCCGCCGGTGAGTGCAATCGAGCGGTGCGGGGTGGCGTAGCGCTCGTGGATGGCGTTCAGCCAGTCGGACAC
>CAZSBW010000613.1:0-1752 GCA_964604815.1 uncultured Salinivenus sp.
AAACGGGCCTTCGTCGCTGTAGGGAATGCCCGATTCGAGGTGTGGGAGTCCGTTGTACACCGCGATTCCCGACGGACCTGCCCCCCCTTTCACGTGCCAAATTTCCCCACAGGAAGTGGGAGGAATCTACCACATCCAGACCCACCCCGCCCGTACAGGCGCCGTCCCCACGCAGTACGTTCTTATTTGGTGCGCATTACGGAAGCACTTTCGCCAGCCATTCTCACAACCCCTCAACTGTCATGTCTGTCGCAAAGACCATTGAAATTCTCGCCCAAGGCGACACCCTGGAAGCCGCCACGGAGGAGGCCGTCCGCGAAGCCTCGAAATCCGTAGACGAGATTCAGAACGTCTACGTCGACGACTACCGTGCTGTGGTCGAAGGCGGAGAGATTCAGACCTACCGCGTCCACGCCAAGGTCACCTTCGTGGTCGAATAATACCGTGTGCCGAGGGCCGTCGTATGCTTTCCGGGTGCTCTCGACGGACAACGCTGCCTTCTGTCGCTTCTGACTGGTCCCGGGCAGCGCAGCCCGGGACCTGTCAGTGGACGGACGCAGAGTAGACAGGTTCGGAGCCTCGGCGAAAGAGCATACCGACCATCGATAATGGGTATGATTGGGGCAAAGCGGCGCCCCGGCGGTCCTCTTTTGAACCACCGAACCGTGGTGTTCGAGGGCGTCCCCTTACTGTCCGATGGGCCTGAATCATAGGTGCCCCCCTCTTGGAAGCGCTTTTTTTGCAAAAACCACTCTCCTGACCATGCAACCCGCCCACCCCCAGAAGCAACCCTCCGACGAGACGGCCTCCCGCTCCCGCCGCCCGTCGTCTGTCAACTCGACCGAGAAGACCCAGCCCCTCGTGCTGCTCGACGACGAGGGAACGATTCAGTACGTTTCCGACCGTGCCAGGGCCCTGCTGGACGCTCAGTCGAGCACATTAGCGGGGGAGAGCTTTTTCAGCCGCGTGCACCCGCGAGCAGTGAAACGTGTGCTGCTCGACCTCAACGAAATGGCGATCCAAGACAAACAGCATGCGACCTGGCTACTCCGCCTCCAGACGGAGCTCGGCCCCTGGCAGTGGTTCAAGGTGACGGCCGAGAACCGACTCGACCTCGACGACCGGCCGGGGATCGCACTCCGGCTGTTCGAGCGCGGCGGGGGATCTGAACGGAGATCCGACTTCTGAGCCTCCCTCTCGCTTTTTTCCTCACCGCCCGTTGTCTTCCCATGGAGCTCGCAAAAACGAGAGAACCGATCACCCCGTCGTTCGTCTCGCCCCGGGAAACAGAAACGACGCTACGGTTGATTGACGCTCCCGGTCGAGACGAACTCGATGGGCATCCTGAACTTCAGCCCCTCCTCACAGACGGATGGACCGTTCGACGGGTGGCCCCGCGCATCGTGGAGGGCGACGGGGCGCAATTCCTCGTCGTCCTGGAACGCCCCGTGCGGACCGCCCAGCCGTTCGCGCCCCCAGACGGTGCCCCTCGCAGCCGGAAGGTGCCGTCTCTTGCCCGTGCATAGAAACCGATTTTGACGGTCGACCCTACTGGAGTAGCGGCGCTACTCAACGCTCATGCGTGCTCCACGCTCCGGCCCACCCGTCCGGTGCCTCGTCACCGAAGCGGCCGCCTACGCCTTGGTGGCTCTCCGCCAAGAAACTGTCCGGAACGTTCGTCGTGAGGCGTCCTCGTGACGGTTTCCGGAACGCCCCCTGCGAAGTGCACGATGCTCCTCGGGAGACGATTTT
>CAZSBW010000614.1:0-1751 GCA_964604815.1 uncultured Salinivenus sp.
GCATTGGGGCGAACGTGCAGCGCCCGCTGGCGGCGGTGGTGGTGGGCGGCATCTTCACGCTGGTGCCCTCTACGCTCCTCCTGCTCCCCACCCTGTACGGCTGGTTCAATCCCGAGGCGCAGTCCGAACGCGAGATTGTGCGGGCGGTCGAGGCCGGGGACGGAGCGCAGCTCCGCGGGAGTGTGGCGTCTTGATGGCGCCTCCCGCTCTTTCTCACCAGATGCCCTTTTCCCATGCAAATGATCATAGCCTACATTCGCCCCCTCGTGAAAGACGCAGTGGCCGAGCGCCTCCGGGCCCTGGAGGTGCCGGGCGCCAGCTTCTCTCCCGTCGACGGCTTCGGCCGGGAGGCGGACGAACAGGGGCGCGAGTCCTACGAGCCGCAGGTCTCCCCCTACGCCGACCGGGTGAAGCTGGAGGTGGTGTGCCCTAACGACCGGGTCGACGAGCTGGCAGAAGCCATCGCCGACGAGGCGCAGACGGGGCGGCGGGGGGACGGGAAGGTGTTCATTCTGCCGGTCGATCGCATGATCGACATTCGCACGCATCGAACGAACGAGAACGGGAATTGAAAATGGGGCCCGTGCCTGTCGAGTTCTTCTCATAACCAAGTACAGCACAATCCATGAGCGCTGCACACTTGCACCTGATGCTGAACCACATTCCCCTCCTCGGCCTCATCTTCGGGGCCCTTCTTCTCGCCTACGGGTTGTGGCGCGGTTCCGAGGACGTACAGAAAGCAAGTCTCGGCCTGCTGGCCGTGGCAGGGCTCTCGGCTATCGCCGTCTACCTGACGGGCGAGCCCGCAGAGGAGGTTGTGGAGAGGCTCGCGGGCGTCTCGCACGACGCGGTGGAAGCGCACGAGGAATGGGGGTGGTACGCGCTCGTAGCAGGAATTGCGACGGGGGGGCTTGCCCTTGGAACGCTGCTCCTCGGGTGGATGCGGGAGCGGCTGGTGCGGGGAGCTGTCGTACTGACCCTCGCTCTCGCTTTACTGTCGTCTGGGCTCATCGGATACACGGCCAACCTGGGCGGGAAGATTAGCCACCCGGAGTTGCGCGCGAGCACGACCGATGTCCAGGCAGCCCCGTCCGAGACAGAGGCTCCTCTCGACGAGCCAGAGAAGGAAAACGACCACGACGAGGAGTGAGAGCCCCCATCCTACGGAAATCGACGCATGGACATCCGTACACGTACTGAACCGAGCGTTCCACGCCTGCTGCCCGCTTTCCGATGATTGATCCGGACGACCATCGCCTGCTTCTCGTCGAGGACGAGCCCGACGTGGCCTCCTTCGTGCAGCAGGGCCTGGAGGAGGAGGGCTACGAGGTGAGCTGGGTGGAGACGGGGCAGCGGGCCCTGGAATACATTCGGCAAACGGACATCGACCTCGTCCTGCTCGACATTCGCCTCCCGGACCTCTCGGGGCTGGAGGTGTGTGAGCGCCTGCGCCTGCACCGTCCCGAGCTTCCGGTGATGATGCTCACGGCCCTGGACGCCGTCGAGGATCGGGTGCGGGGCCTGCGGGCGGGGGCGGACGACTACCTCCCGAAGCCGTTTGCCTTCGACGAACTGGTGGCGCGCATCAAGGCCCTTCTGCGTCGAATGGACCGTCCTCGGGAGTCCGGCCCGCTGCAAGACGGCCCGCTCGTCCTCGACCCGGCGGCGCGTACCTGCACCTACGACGGCGAGCGGGTGGACCTTACGGCCACCGAATTTGACCTGCTGGCCTTTCTGATGGCCCGGCAGGG
>CAZSBW010000615.1:0-1748 GCA_964604815.1 uncultured Salinivenus sp.
GGAGGATCGAAGGCAAATGAGGCTTCTGACCTCCAATCGATGCTCCAGCATGCGATTGCCCTGGCGCCGCGCTCGGAATCGTGATTTTCTCCTTGCCGATCCGGAACTACCTTGCCGAGCAGCGCCTGGGGGACGTAGACGTGCATCTGGACCCCGGCGACGCAAGCCCGGGCGAGACCGTTCGGTGTCGCGTGGAGATGGCTCCGTCCAGTACCGTCGACCTCAACGAGATTTCCGTTCGCCTGCACGGCCACGAAAAAGTCGTATCGGGGCACGGGACCAACGAGACGACCTACACGCAGACCGTTCACGAGGAGGAGACGACGATCCCAGGCTCGGAGCAGGCGGCCATTCGAGGCGGCCGGCGTACGTTCAAAACGTCCCTGTCGCTCCCCCCTTCGGCGCCGTTTTCCTTCTACGCCGAGGACAACCAGATGCGGTGGGACGTGGAGGTGCACGTCGACGTGCCCAACTGGCCCGACTGGGTGCACACGGAACTCCTAACCGTCTGCCCAGGGTCGAGATAACGGGATCCTCGCCTCCGAGGAGCACCGGCGGCTCGGAGCCGGGTTGCGTCTCACGACGCGCTTCGCGATGTTCTATCGATCCTCATTTTCATCCAGTCCACCCTCCTCGCCGGTTCATGAAAACCACCATCTCGTCCGTCTCCACCGAGACGTTTGCCCAGCGCGCCGAGAATCCCGACCACAACGTGCTCGACATCCGCCCGATGGCCGCCTACAACGGCTGGCGCCTCAACGGCGAGCCGCGCGGCGGGCACGTGCCGGGGGCCAAGAGCATCCCGCTGCAGTGGACCCAGTTCATGGACTGGGTGGAGGTGCCGGAGGAAAAAGACCTGTCTCCCGACGCGCCCGTCACCGTCTACAGCAACACGCCGGCCGAGGCCGAGCAGATGGCCGACAACCTGCGGCGCCTCGACTTCGACGACGTGAGCGTCTACCCCCACTTCCACGACGAATGGGTGGCCGACCCGCACCGGCCCCTCCGCCGCCTGGAGCGCTACCAGCAACTGGTCCCGCCCGAGTGGCTGAAGGCCCTGCTCGACGGGGAGGAGCCGGACGGCATCCTGGGCACCGACGTCGTGATCTGCCACGCCCATTTCGACCACAGGGCCGACTACGAGGAGGGCCACATTCCCGGCGCGATTCCCCTCAACACGAACCTCTTGGAGTCGCCGGCCACCTGGAACCGCCGCGCGCCGGACGAACTGAAAGCGGCGCTCGAAGACCTGGGCATCCGGCACGACACCACCGTCGTCCTCTACGGGCGCTTCTCCTACCCCACCTATGAGCAGGAGCACCCCGCCCAGAGCGCCGGGCACCTCGGCGCCATGCGCTGCGCGGCCCTCCTGCTCTACGCGGGCGTCGCGGACGTGAAAATCCTCAACGGCGGCCTCAACACCTGGGAGCTGGCCGACTATCCGGTCTCGACCGAGGAGGTGGCGCCCGAGCCGGTCGACGACTTTGGCGCTGACGTACCGGCCCATCCGGAGTACATGATCGACCTACCGGAAGCGCAGGCCCTGCTGGACGCCGACGACGGGGACCTCGTGAGCGTGCGCAGCTGGGCGGAGTTCATCGGCGAGCGCAGCGGCTATCACTACATCGATAAGACGGGCCGCATCCCCGGCGCCGTGTTCGGCAACTGCGGGAGCGACGCCTACCACATGGAAAACTACCGCAACTTCGACTACACGACGCGGGAGTTTCCGGAGATTGAGGCGAAGT
>CAZSBW010000616.1:0-1747 GCA_964604815.1 uncultured Salinivenus sp.
AGGGCGTGGTTCACGTAGTAGTAGCTCCCGCCCGCCATCGGCATGGCCGTGCCCAACTCGCTGGCCGACATGGCGGTGAAGAGCGAGATCACCCCGCCGATCACGAACGACAGCGCCACGATGGGCCCGGCCACCTCCGTCGCGGGTCCCGGCAGCACAAAGATGCCGGCCCCGATCATGGTGCCGACGCCAATCGTGAGGGCCTCCAGGAGGCCGAGGTCTTTGGCAAGCTCACTCACGGCGGAAGTAGAACAGTCCGGAAGATTGCAGAGAACACATCCTACCGGGTGGGGGCGGGCGGGTTTTGGACTCGACCCACTCTCTCCAGTCTTTCCCCAAATATTGGGTGCACCGGCCGTGCGAGACTGATAAGGGGAGCCCCCCACTTATCGGACAGTTTGCTCAGGGCACCGAAAATCTTCCCCCAACCGTCACTCCAGCCTCTGAGCGAGGCATCCCGACGGCCGTCGAGGATGCCAGGTCTATCTGACGTACGGCAGGATTGACTCCAAATCAAGTTTGGAGTGACGATGGTGAACTAGGAAATCGTTGGTGCATTTATTGGCAGTCTTGCCTGTAAATAGCGACTCCGAAGGAAAGATCAGCGGGATCGCCAGAGATTTTCGGTGCCCAGGCTGCAAATTAAAAAACTGTCCGGTTGCCAGGGGAGTGCCTTCAATCCATAGGCCGGGCGCCTCGTCAGGACGAGCCGGCCTGCATGGTGTGCTCGGCGGCCTCGATGGCCTCGTCCTCGTGGCGCACGACGATGACGGGCACGTCGACCGACGTGGCGATCCGCTCCGGTACCGTGCCGAAGAGAATCTCGTGGACCGACGGCTTGGTCTCGCCCAGCACCACGAGATCGTACGCGCTCGCCCGGTCGACGATGGTGCCGGCCGGGTCGCCGTCGGCAATGGTGTCGAGTTCCAGGAGGCTGGTGTCGAAGTCGTAGTCCCCCATCCAATCCGCAGCCGGCTTGAGCACCTGTTCCCGCACGGCGTTCTTCGTTTCCCCCTTTTCGAGGACGTGGAGGAGAGTCACCGTGGCGGTCGTTTCCCGACACAGGTCCGCGACGAAAGGAGCAATCTGGGAAACGTTCTCCAGGCCGCGGAGCGGCACCAGCACGCGCCGCAACTCGTCCATCGCGGCCGGAATGAGTACGGCGTCGCAGTCCTCCTCGGTACTGATGCGAGTGAGGGTGTCGAACTTGTTTCCGGTAAAGACGAGCCGGGTCGTGACCTCGGCGCCCCCCTCTTCGAAGCGACGAGCGACCGCGTCGAGGGTCCCCTGGGTTTCCTCGCCGAACTGGTCGCGCGCCTGGGCCGGGCTCGTCTGCTCCGGCACCGCGAACCACCCGAGGAGAACCACGCGCAGCGGAGACAACGCGTCGATCAGCGTCGGCGACAGCGGAGTCGGCTCTGGCAATTCCACGTCGACGAGAATGGAAGAGGGACCGCGCGGCGAATCGGTCATGACGAGATCTCCGGAATGGTGACAGAGCGAGCGTAGACGACGTACCAGCCCGCCGTGGCGAGGAGAATGCCCCCGCCGATCCCAATCGACAGCGGGTTCATGAAGGCCACGAGCCCGAAGCTCGCGAGGGCCCCGAGGCCGGGAACGACCGGATGCCCGGGACACCGGAAGGTGGGCGCGTACCCGTCGGGCGGCGCGTATCGCAGGACGAGGAGGGCGACGCAGATGAGGCCGTACATGAAGAGGTGCAGCAGCGACGCCACCTCGGCCAGCA
>CAZSBW010000617.1:0-1747 GCA_964604815.1 uncultured Salinivenus sp.
GAAGGTCCAAGATCCTCAGCGAGGAACTGCGTTCAGAGTGCGCCCTGCGTTTCGTGGATCTTCCCACCGGGTTGGGGCTACAGTTCGAATGGGATGCTCTTTTTTTTCAACGTGAGCCACTTCCATGCATTTGTCCACGCCCGACGCCAAGATCTACGTCGCCGGCCACCGCGGCATGGTGGGCCAGGCCCTCTGGTCTCGTTTGGAGGCGGCCGGCTACACGAACCTCGTGGGCCGCTCCTCCGATGAGCTCGACCTCCGCGATCCCCACGCCACGCGGCAGTTCTTCGAGGCGGAGCAGCCAGACTTCGTCGTGCTGGCGGCGGCGCGGGTCGGGGGCATTCTCGCCAACGACCGGTACCCGGCGGACTTTATCGGGGACAATCTAGCCATCGAGCAAAGCGTGATTGAGGCTGCGCACGAAACCGACGTAGACCGTCTTCTTTTCCTCGGCTCTACGTGCATCTACCCGAAGCACGCCCCCCAGCCGATGCCGGAGGACTGCCTGCTGACCGGCCCGCTGGAGCCGACGAACCAGTGGTACGCCGTCGCCAAGATCGCTGGGCACAAGCTGTGCGAAGCCTACCATCGCCAGCACGGCGACGACATGCTGACGCTGATGCCTACCAATCTCTACGGTCCCGGCGACGACTTCAACCTGGAGACGAGCCACGTGCTTCCCGCCCTGTTGCGCAAGGCCCACGAGGCGACGGGGGCCGCGTCGGGCGGCTCGGACGCGCCGGTTACGCTCTGGGGCTCGGGCGAACCGAAGCGCGAGTTTTTATACGTCGACGACCTAGCCGATGCGGTGCGCTTCGTACTGGAGCAGCCGGAGAGGGAGATTCGGGAGGTAGCCCCGGACGGGATGTTGAACGTGGGGATGGGGGAAGAGTTGTCCATCAACGATCTGATGGCGCTCATTCAACACGTGGTGGGCCACGACGGACCGGTGGAGAACGACCGCTCGAAGCCGGATGGGACCCCGCGCAAGCTGGTGGACACGAGCCGCCTGGATGCGCTCGGCTGGCAGGCGAAGACGAGCCTCCGTGACGGCATTCAGAAGACCTACGACTGGTACCGAAGGCACGTCGAGGCGGACGCTTGAGGGGGGAGTCAGTCTGCAGTGGGTTTTGTCGAATCGATGACGGCTCAGCGGCATCGTCCACGAAAAAACGGCTGCCCCCCGGAGAAGGGAGCCAGCCGCATCGTGGCGTCGAAAGGCTCGGCGGATCGTTCACTCGCCGACGGAGCTAGAACGTTTCGAGGTAGCGGTCGAGCTCCCACTGCGAGACCGACGCGAGGAACTCGGTGTACTCTTGCGTCTTGGCCTGCACGTACTTCTCGCTGACGTGGGGGCCGAGCGCGTCGAGGATCACGTCGTCCTCCTGCAGGGCCGCAACGGCCTGGCCGAGCGTGCTGGGGAGCGTCTCAATGCCGCGCTCTTCGCGGTCCGCCTCGGTGAACTCGTAGATGTTTTCGCGGACCGGGGCGGGGGCGTCGTTGCCCGTCTCGAGACCGTCGAGCCCGGCGTGCAGCATGGCCGCGAGGGCGAGATAGGGATTGCACGAGGGATCCGGGCAGCGGAACTCGACTCGCGAGGCCGCCGGGACGCGGGCCGCTGGCTTGCGTACGAGGGCCGAGCGGTTGACGTCCGACCACGCGATGTAGATCGGGGCCTCGTAGCCCGGCACGAGCCGCTTGTACGAGTTGACGGTCGGATTGCAGATGGCCGTGAGGGCCGGGGCGT
>CAZSBW010000618.1:0-1737 GCA_964604815.1 uncultured Salinivenus sp.
GAACCAGCGTGCTCCATAACGAATCGAAGCGAGGAGTACAAAATTGACAGACATGGTCGTGTACGACGTGGGCCGTCGGGGTTTCCCAAATGTACAGTTTGCAGAACGAATTCCCGCCGGTCCCACCCTGGCAATTCGCCTGCGGTCGAATGAGTCGGGCCGTCCCGTCGATCCTGCGAACGGTTGGTGCTCGTCCTCCGTTTTGAAACTACACCATCGATCTTCTCGATCCCCATTGCCGACATTCGTTTCCATGCGCCCCGCATACGCCGAGTATTCGACCGAAGACCTTCTGGACGCCCTGACGTGGGCCGGGCGGCACGCGGACCCGGATCTGATACAAGAATGCTTCACCCGCCCGGACGAACTCACTGATCCATTACTGAACATTTTCGAGAACCCGGAGGAGGGTGCTTACTGGCAGAAGGATGATCCGCGCTGGTACACCCCGATCCACGCCGCCAAGCTGCTTCTGGCCTACGGGGAGCCGGACGCGTTTCCGTTGTTCGCCGACGTGCTTCGCAATCCGGACGGCAATCCGGCCCTCGAATGGTTCGACACGGACCTCCACGCCCTCGGCCCGCCCGGCGTCCCCATGCTGCTCGACGTCGTGCAGGACGAGGAGGCCCCGTCCTACGGCCGCAACCTCGCCATCAGCGCTCTCCGCCAGATTGCCGAGAACCATCCGGAAGAGACCCGCGAAACGGTGATTGCGGCCCTGCGCTCTGAGCTTCCCTCCCTCGATGCGGACGGGCAATTACAACTCGACGACGACCCGTCCAACGACGACAGCGAACACTGGACCGAGGTGAGTCTAGCCCTTGCCAACCTGCAGGATGAGGAGAGCCGCCCCACCGTCGAAGCGCTCTTCGACGAGGAGCTCATTGACGAGTTCATTTTCGGCGGGCGCGAGGCGTACCACGAGATCCTGGCCGGCAACAATCCCCCACGGCAGTACGACTTCGACCTCGTCGAGCAGTATAAGCGCCGCGCCTCCTCGAAACGCGACTTTGCCTCTCGCACCGACGTGTCGTCCTCCCTCCCCAAAAAGGTCCACGTCCTGGTCGACACCCTGGTGCACGCCGGTCGCCACCCGCATCCGGACCTCATCCGCGACTGCGTGGCGATCCAGGAGGAGATTACCCCGGCCCTGCTCGCGATTCTCAAGGAGGACGTGATTGCCGACACGCGCGAGCAGCACTGGGGCACAGACGATCCGCGCTGGTACCGCATGATCCACGCGGGCCTTCTGCTCCTTCACTTCCGCGAGGAGGACGCCCTTTCCTGGTTCGTCCGCGAGTATAGACAGGCCACCCTCGACGACTTCAACCAATGGTTCGAGAACAAGCTACGCCTTTACGGGCCGCCGGCGGTGGAGCCCCTCATCGACCTGCTCCACGACGAGGGGGCCGGGACGTGGGGCCGCATCGAGGCGGCGGGCGAACTCTCGCACGTCGGCTGGGCGCACCCCGAGACCCGCGAGGCTGTCCTGGAGGCCCTCCGCGCAGTGCTGCCCCCGCTCCGCGACGACGGGACCCCGGAGGTGCCCGACGATCCCGAGAATCTCCCCCATCTCTGGGCCACGCTCGTCCACGAGCTCGGGCGCCATCAGGACGAGGCGAGTCGCGCACAGATTGAGGCGCTCTTCGACCATGGCTTGATCGAAGAGTGGATGTTCGGGAGCGTGGAGGAGTACCATCAACTTCTGCGGGGCGAGAGCGGAACGTTCGAGCCGGC
>CAZSBW010000619.1:0-1731 GCA_964604815.1 uncultured Salinivenus sp.
GCCTCCCGGGCGCCCAGGCCCAGCCCAACACCAACGGACTGGCCTTCACGGGCGACGCCTTCGGGGAGGCCCCCAACCCGTCTCTCTCCGAGAATGCGCTCACCGTGGAGCTCTGGGTGAAGCACACCGGCGAGAGCGACACAGACGCCGTGCTGGTGAGCAACCGGATCGACTTGGACGACGGAAACGGGTACGTGATGCACCTCGACGGCGACGGGGAGGACGTGCACGTGGCGTTCCGACCCGGCGGGCAGAACAAAGACCACGTGGTTTCGGAGACGTCCCTGGAGAAGGAGCGCTGGTACCACGTGGTGGGCACTTACGAACAGACAAGCAGCGGCTCCAGCACTACCCTCTTCATCAACGGCGTGGAGGACGCCTCCACCACGCAAGGAGACTTCGACTCGATCAACAATGAGAACGCACTGGTGCTGGGCAGCACCGAGGAGGGAAGCGACAACTTCTTCCGGGGCGGCCTCGACGACGTGCGCATCTGGAATGAGGCGCTTTCGACCAATGAGATTAGCGCGAACCTGAACAGTGAGCTCACCGGCTCGGAAGACGGCCTCGCGGCGTACTTTAAACTCAACGAAGCATCGGGCGACAGCTTTACGAACGAGGTCACCGGCGGTGAAGGAAGCCTGGTGGGGGAGTACAGCCTGAGTGCCCCCGGCTCCATTCCGCCGGTGGCCCCTATCGACGTGCACGCCGAGCCGGGCGACGGCCAGGTGACGGTCCACTTCGAGCGGCCCGACTACGCCGAGACCTCGGTGTCGGAGTACACCGTGTATCGGACCCGAAAGGGAGGGGCCCGGCAGCAAATCGCCACGGTGGGACCCAGCGAGCGCTCATACATCGACACCGGTCCCCCCGAGGACTCCCTCTTGTTCTACGAGGTGACGGCCACGGCTGACGATAGCGGCAGCACCGAGAGCGACTATTCGGAGCGGATCCACGCGACGGTGACCGACCGGAGCGGGCTCCGTTTCTCGGGGGATGAAGCCGTTGAGTTCGATAAGACCGCATCGTTGAACAATCTTGAGGAGGGAACGGAGATCGCCGTCGACTTGTGGCTGAAGTTTGAGGCGGCAAGCGAAACGGACGCGGTGGTGTTCTCAAACAAGAACACCTTCTCCGGAAAGGGATATCTGCTTCGGCTCGTTGGGGAGGGAGACGAGAGACGCATCCGGTTCCAGCCTGGAAGCGATCCCGTCACGTCCGAGACGGCGCTGGTCGCCGGCCAATGGTATCACGTTACGGCGACCTACAGCGATGCCAACGGCTCGACGACGGAGATCTATATCAACGGGGCAAAGGATGCCTCAGATGATAGTAGTGTCAACTTTGACTCGATAAAGAGCGACGATCCGCTCGTTTTGGGGAGCAGAGTCGGCGCAGAAAACTTCTTCGCGGGCGCCGTCAGTGACGTGCGGCTGTGGAACACCACGACGATCAATCCGGGGGAGTTGATCAGCGAGACCTCCGTGGGCAACGAAGAGGGCCTGATTGGATACTGGCGGTTCGACGAGCCACAGGGCTCAAGTACCGTCCGGAGCTCGGCGCGTCCCATCACCGCATCACTGCCCCCGAGCGTCACCCTCGACACGCCGGGTCCCCGCCCCGCGGCGCCGATTACCCTGCGGACGCGACCCGCCGGCGGACACGTGGAGGTGCACTTTCAGCAGCCCGACTACACGCAGGCGAGCATTTCCAACTACAACGTTTACAGAA
>CAZSBW010000620.1:0-1731 GCA_964604815.1 uncultured Salinivenus sp.
GCACTACTTCAAGGAGCCGTTCCCCTACGCGCTGACGGACGTGGCCATCGTGGGCGGCGGCAACTCGGCGGCCAAGGCGGCCCTGGCCTGCTACCGCCACGACGCCAACGTAACCCTGGTGGTGCGTGACGGCGCGCTCGACGACGGCGTGAAGTACTGGATCAAGCCGGACGTAGAGAACCGAATCGAGGAGGGCTCCATCAACGCCTACTTCCACACGACGGTCGACGCCATTGAGGACGACACGCTCCACCTCGACACGCCGGACGGCCCCGCTCAGCTCGACAACGACTTCGTCCTCGCCATGACCGGCTACCGGCCCAACTACGATCTCCTCGACCGCCTCGGCATCGAGGCGCGCGACGACGAGGCCCGCACGCCGGTGCACGACGAGGAGGGCGAAACCTTCGAGACGAACCGGGACGGCGTCTACCTCGCCGGCACCATCTGCGGCGGGTGCGACACGAGCCGCTGGTTTATCGAGAACGGCCGCTTCCACGCCGAGAAGGTCGTGGACCACATTGTGGAGACCCTGGAGCGGACGCCGGCCGTGGCGTGATACCAATGCGATCATTCATTGTGCATTTTGGCCTATCCCGTCCGCGTAGGGACGCATCGCCATGCGTCCCCTACATCGACGTTTGAGGTGCAAGATTGGCGGGAGAACCCTGCCGGAAACCGCGGGACAGGTGCATAACAAACATTCGCAAACGGTATGAGGAGGGCCGACGGAGGGTCAGGGTTCAAGATCTCCAGGGTCCCAAATCTGGGGATCGAGATTCCCTGGACCGTCGTATGCCGCCAGTCGAAGATCGTCTTTACCGATCTCTGATCGATGGAACCCCACTCACGTATCAGGAAGCCGCCGAGCGGCGTTTGAGCGTGCCGGTCGAATCTGTCTGGCGACCTGCCGTCAGTCCTCCCCTTCAAGCGAGCGCCTCTGTCCCCACTACGGCGCAAGTATGCTTTGAACCTGGGCCTGGGTGAAGGCCCGATCCGAGTCGATTTTCTCGCTGAACGACACCGAGTCCTGGGCCGGAACGTCCTTCACGTCGAATCGCACCGTCTCCACCGGCGATCCGCCTTCGTCGTAAAGGGCCACTTCGACCTGGGCAATGCTGAGCGCCTTCGACCGTCGGTTCACGAGCGTGCCGGTAAACGACCGATCACCGTTCGGCGTTTGTACGAGTCGAGGATTCACGACGTCGACCCCTTTCGTCGATTGATTGTCGCCGCAGGCAAGAAAGCCAAGCCCCAACGTTCCGGCCACGAGAGCAATGAGGAGCAACCGAACGGGCGAGCGAAACCTCATCATGGACACGTGTCAACTGAGAAATGATCGCACGGCCCCGCGCGGCCCGGAGGAGATCACTCGCGGCGTATGCTGACGGGTACAACCGGACGTTCAGACCTCCTCGAGATCCGAAAGATTGCTTCGGAGCCGCTTCAACTCGGCCGTAGCGTCTTCTTTCTTTTGGCGCTCGCGATCAACGACCTCGTCGGGCGCCTTGTTCACGAACTGGGAGTTGTTGAGCTTTTGTTCGACGCTCTCCAGGAAGTCCTCCTTCTCTTCGATCTCGCTGCGGAGGCGCTCCCGTTCCTGGTCCAGGTCGATCATGCCGGCCAGCGGCACGAACACCTCACAACGCCCCACCACAACCGACGCGCTCGCTTTGGGCTTCTCGGCGCCCGGCTCCACCGTCAGGTCCGTCACGCTCGCCAGCTTGTCGA
>CAZSBW010000621.1:0-1727 GCA_964604815.1 uncultured Salinivenus sp.
TCTGCACGTGCTCGACGGCCGGCACCATGCGGGCCGTGCGGAAGACGTGCGGCCACGCGTCCTCGGACTGCCGCACCATCTCGTCGATGCCGTCGGTCCGCGTGAGCTCGTCGAACGCACTCGCCGCCTCCACCTCCAGGGTGTTCAGCATGGCCCCCACGGGCAGGTCGCTCGGCAGCTCGACGGGCGTCAGTTCCACCCCCATTCCACGCAGCACGTCCAGTGTTTGCTGGTCGGCCGCGGCGTTGTCGTAGTCGCCCCCAAAAGCACTCTTTAGAAATCCGACGTTCAGGTCGGAGAGCGGCGAGGGGGGATCGAAGGGGAAGGGCGCGTCGACGGTCGAGGGGTCCCTAGTGTCGCGGCCGCGAATGGCGTCGTAGACGAGGGCGGCGTCGCGGGCCGAGCGCGTGATCGGCCCCAGCTTGTCCATCGTCCACGAAAGCGCCATCGCCCCGTGCCGGCTCACGGTGCCGAAGGTGGGCCGGTGGCCGGTGACGCCGGTGCGGGTGGACGGCGAGACGATGGAGCCGAGCGTCTCGCTCCCGATGGCAAACGGAACGCAGCCGGCCGACACCGCGGCGCACGGCCCGGCACTCGACCCGCTCGATCCCTGCTCGACGTTCCACGGGTTTCGCGTTGTGTGCTCGTACCAGACGTCCCCCCACGCCAGCGCCCCGAGGGAAAGCTTGGCCACAAGCACCGCCCCCGCCTCGTCCAGCCGCTCGACAATAGCGGCTGTCTCGTCGATGACCTGCTCCTTGTAGGGCGTCGCCCCCCAGGTCGTCTTGGTGCCCTCTACGGCGAGAAGGTCCTTGGTCCCGTACGGAATGCCGTGAAGCGGACCGCGCCCGTTGCCGTTCGCAATCTCCTCGTCGGCCTGCCGGGCCGCCTCCATGGCGCGGTCTTCCGTGTAGCTGATGACGGCGTGCAGCTTGTCGTCGTATTTCTTCAGGCGCTGGAGATAGAGCTCCGTCAGTTCCACACTCGTCACCTCCCCGGCCCGCAGAAGCGAGGCGAGCCGGGCGACGCCCGCGTAGGCCAGATCCGTCGACGTTGATGGCCGCTCCGGGGGCGGAAGCTCTCCGGCTACGCCGTCCTGCTGGGCAGGCACGTCGGGGATCTCGGCCCCGCCGATCCGCGGATTGAAGACCTCGGCGGGCCGCCGGCCGTTCGGCAGATCCAGGCTGCGGACCTGCTCGTACTGCTTCAGCTTCTCGTTCAGGTCGTCGGCCATCATCTCCCGCTCCTCGGGCGTGAACGACACGCCCGCGACGGTCTCGGCGGCGGCGATGTGGTCGACGGTAATCTCGTTCTCTTCATCGTCGACCTGCGCGTAGACGGCGCCGGGGAGGAGGCCGGTGAGCCCGACGGCAGCGCAGGATTCCACGAATGCCCGTCGATCAATCGGCATAGTGGGTCTGAGGATCGGTGGAAGAAGGTGAGCCGTGGAAATCTACGAAGACGTGCGTGGAACTGGAAATGTATGGAAATCGCGCGCCAAAACTCGTTCCGGGCGGCGGCAGCGTGCGGCTTCCCGGCGCACGATCAGGCCTGACCCCACCACCTACTTCATTCCGCCCCCTTCAAACGTACGAAATCCCCTCTCGGCAGGACCGAGAGAGGATCGCGGCGGAGGGGGAGGGATTCGAACCCTCGGGTCCCGATAGGATCGGGACCGCCGGTTTTCAAGACCGGTGCAATCAACCAGGCTCTGCCACCCCTCCGAG
>CAZSBW010000622.1:0-1721 GCA_964604815.1 uncultured Salinivenus sp.
GGTTGTCGATGCCGGCGGCGCCGTCGAGGAGGGAGTACTGCGTGTGGCAGTGGAGATGCGAAAACTCGGGCATGTAGCACACGGACTTGGCGTGAGCGAGAGCGCGAGACGGACGAACGGGAGTGTGGGATCGATCGTCCGCAGCGACCGTGATCCAAGAAAAGAGATGGCCCCGCCGGAATCAATGCGAGTGCGCCCACAGCGCCTGCTTGTGCGGATTTTGTCGAACACCGCTCCGATCACGAGGAGGAGGCAGAGAGGTCCAGGCTGTCGAGGGGGCTTTCCACCTCGCGCCCGCTTTGCTCCAGCACGTGGGTGTAGACCATCGTGGTGCGGACGCTCTCGTGGCCCAGCAGCTTCTGGATGGTGCGGAGGTCCGTGCCTGCCAGCAGCAGATGGGTGGCAAACGAGTGGCGAAGCGTGTGGCAGGTGGCGTGCTTGTCGATCCCCGCGTCGTCGGCGGCTTCTTTGACCGCCCGTTGCACCGCCGTGGTGGAGCGGTGATGACGCCGCCGAACGCCGCTCCGCGGGTCTTCCGACAGCGTGGCGGATGGAAACACGTACTGCCATTTCCATTCGGTGGCCGCGTTGGGATACTTTTCGGCGAGGGCATCGGGCAGGTACACGCTGCCCACGCCCTCCGCACAGTCCGCGTCGTGCTGTGCCTTTACGCGACGGAGGTGGCGCTGAAGCGGCTCCCGGATGCGGTCGGGCAACACCGTCGTCCGGTCCTTCCCGCCCTTTCCGTCGCGCACGCAGATGCGATCGTAGTCGAAGTCCAGGTCCTTGACCCGGAGGCGAAGGCCTTCCGAGAGGCGCAGGCCGCTGCCGTAGAGCAGGTGCGCCACGAGTTGATTTTCACGCGTTTGGTTGGCCCTCATCGCGCGGAAAAGCCGCTGGACTTCCTCTCGCGAGAGCACCGTGGGGAGGCGCTTGGGCCGGTCGGCCCGCTCGATGGCGCCGATGTCGTCGAGCGACTGCTCGAGCACGTGATCGTAGAGAAAGACGAGGGCGTTGAGCGCCTGATTCTGGGTAGAGGCCGCCACGTTGCGCTCCGTGGCCAGATGGTTGAGGAACGCCTTCACGTCCGCCGCCCCGAGATTGCGCGGATGGGTGGTGTCATGGAACTGCACGAATCGCTTGACCCATCGGACGTAGGCCCGTTCGGTGTGCAGGCTGTACTGGCGCCGCTGGCACGTTTGTCGGATGCGGTCGAGGAGTTTGGGCGACTCAGGCGAGGAGGGCATGGAGCAAGGGCGTGTGGGTTTGACATAGTCTCGACTAAGTGCTTAATATGTCGAATGTACCCAGATAGGTTCAGTATCAGAACGGCTTGGCGATAGTCTCCTATCGCAGGAAGGCTCATATAAGTACACGGTTATGCTGACCGAGGGACCATTTCGTAGCATTTCTGCACCAAAATATTGATGCAACGATCGTGCGGGATTTTCGTATCTACCGAAGCCAGCACGGTCTCAGCATAACAAGTTGATGCAGAACCCCGTGCTGGCTTCGGTGGAGAACGGTCGCCCGATCGTTGGCGCTGCCAATCTGCGATCCGGCTCAACCGAACGGACGAAAGAGGCCCCTCGCTCACCATAACACTCCGCTGTACCGGAAGCGGGCTCTACGGAGTTGAGAGCATCCCCCGGAAACGGATGGAGGCAAATTCGGGAGAACAAAGTTCGCCAGCGCTCAGGTAAGCTGCGTACGTTATGCGC
>CAZSBW010000623.1:0-1720 GCA_964604815.1 uncultured Salinivenus sp.
CGGCCCACCAGATCGTCGGCGGTGCGGCCAATGAGCTTTTCGGCCTGGGGATTGACGAGCACGCACTCGAAATCCTCGATCGACTCGTCCTCGTCCCGTACGGCAGAGAGAACAGTGATGCCGTCGAGCGAACTGGTGAGGACGCTCGACAGCAGGTCGCGCGACGCCTGAAGGGCTTCCTCCTTGAGCTTCTCGTTGGTGACGTCGTCGAAGCAGACGAGGACGGCATAGGGATCTTCCTCGTCTCCGTGAAAGAGGGGTTGGGCATTGACCTGAATCCAACGGGGCGGCGCGTCGGGGAGATAGACGCCCATGACCTCGTCCGGGACGGTCTCGCGCTCGACGTACGCCCGCCAGAAGGGAAACTCAGTGTTCGGCAGGGGCGAGCCGTCCTCGCGGAGGCCGTTCCAGGTGTCGTCGTCGAAACGGGTGCCCACAATTTCCTCGTCCGATCGGCCCAGAATTTCCTGCGCGGCGTCGTTGCAGTCGCGGAAGTAGCCCCGGTTGTCCATGAGAAGGACGCCCTCGCTGATCGTATCGACCAGGGCGTCGAAGCGCTGTTCAACCTGGCGGCGCGTCACCTCGGCCTGGTGCTGCCCGGTACGGTCGGCCAGGCTCACGAGGACGCCGTCGGGGGCCTCGTCGGCCGCGTCCGATCGCCAGGGGCGCATCTCCCAGTCGACCCAGTGGGTCGTTCCGTCCGGTCGGGTAAGGGGACGAATGTACCCGCGCCGCGTAGTGCCGTCGTCAAGGCAGTTGGCAAACGTGTCCGTCCACGCCCCGTCCGGATCGGCGAAGAGATCAAAAAAGGAGAACCCCTCTCCCTCCTCGCCGCTCGACACGGTCTCGTCCGCGTCGTTGAGAGCAGCCGTCTCCCCAACCTCAAACAGATGCGCCCACCGATCGCTGTGAGCCACGACTCGTCCAGTTTCGTCGAGCATGACGATCAGGGACGGCATCGTCGCCACGAACTGCTTCAGCGCTTCGGGATCCTCCACAACCGGAGGGGCCTCTCTATTCTGGGCCTGCAACCGTTCGGGTCTCATCGTGACAGCGTTGATCTGCGGCGGTGTCTTCCGCTCGGAGGGGCGCGCCGAGCATGCAATAGGTGCTAGGAACTGAACGTACCGACCGGCTTCAGGTTTACTATTTTTTCCATTCTGTTACCCTTCGCACAGCAGTCGCCTCTTCGTTCCGAGGCGGGCCCCCGGTGCTGTCTGGGGCAGACCGCCCACTACCCGCACGTCCGCGCTCACGCACATCGAAACCCGGCAGCCGAGCCGCTTTCCTTCCGCACGCGCTTCTGACACGTGATCACCCCGATTGCCCTTCGTCTCCTTTCGCTTCCCGATCGGCCTCGACGTGGCGCCGGATGGCCGGCACGCTGTCGCCTCCGTATTTTCGAAGAAAGGCATTGGCCACGGTGTACGCGACCGTGGCTTCGGCCACGGTGGAGGCGGCCGGTACGCTCGTGATGTCGCTTCGCTCGTAGCGGGTGGGCTGGGGCTCCCCGGTGGCGGTGTCCACCGAGTCGAGCGGCTTGATGAGGGTGGGGATGGGCTTCATGTACCCACGGACGATGAGGGGCATGCCGGTCGACGTTCCCCCCTCGGTGCCGCCCGCGTGGTTGGTGCGGCGCGGATACGCGTGCTCGCCGTTCTCGCGGGGCTCGATGGGATCGTGCACCTGCGAGCCGGGCCGCTTCGCGTTGAAGAAGCCG
>CAZSBW010000624.1:0-1709 GCA_964604815.1 uncultured Salinivenus sp.
TTTTTCGTGCATTTTTGGATCCGGCCAAAAATGCACACCCACTCCTGGGATGGAGCAGAAACTCACGAAGAGAGCACCAGCGTCCTGCGGTTAATCTCATAACTCTACACGGATCTCCTCGCTCGGGGCGCAGGCCATGCGTACGCTGAATGAGAAACTCACGGCCGTAGCGGAGGGACACCGCCGCGAGCGCCCCCGTCGTCCTGGCCGTAGCGAGCGCTTTTCATTCGGGCGCTCGCTCGGGGCTTCCGGGCGCTCGCGCGTGCGGGGTCGTCCAGATTGAGGAGATGGCCCCACTCGCCCGGAACGAAGTTCAGTGAGACGATCAACTCCCCCAACCGTTTCTTCGGTTCCGAAGGGGCGTTCCCGCAGTGACGACGTTCTGTGCGCTACGCATCCGCCCCCACCGCCTCCGCAATCGACCCGTGGCCGTCTTCCCGAAGCCGTTCGACGAGGCCCTTTTTGATGCGTTTGATGAGGCCGGGGCCCTCGTACACGAGTGCCGTGTAGAGCTGCACGAGCGATGCACCGGCCTTGATCTTGGCGTACGCCGAGTCGGCATCGTGCACACCGCCCACGCCAATGATGGGGAGGGCTCCGTCGGTGGCCCGATACAGGTAGCGCACCAGACACGTGGCCCGGTCTGCGAGTGGGACTCCGCTCATCCCTCCTTCTCCAATCTCCTCGAGCGTGGAGGCCGGGGTCTCCAGGTCCTTCCGATCCGACGCCGTGTTGCTGGCAATAAAGCCGTCCACGTCGTGCGCCTCGGCCACAGCGATAATATCCTCAAGACGCGTGTCGAATGTGACGCGCTTGCTGATCGGGGGACTGAGCTTGATGAGGATCGGCACGTCCAAGCCCGGGGCCTTCTGTTCAGAAGAGATTGTGGTGAGCAGGTCGTCCAGGGCGTGCGGGTCCTCAAAAGTTTGTCCGTCCTTCGTGTTGGGACACGAGACGTTCAGGACGGCGTAGCTCGCCCTGGGGGCCAACAGGCGAAAACTCTCCCGAAAGTCTTCGAGCGCGGCCTCTCCCATCACGCCCGGGTCGTTCGTTTTGACCAGGTTGATGCCCAGGGGACGGGATCGGGGGCTTTCTTCCTTCTCCAGCCGGTCGGCCACCGCAGCAGCCCCCTCGTTGTTGAGCCCCATTCGATTGATGACGGCGTCGTCCTCCGGCAGGCGAAAGGCCCGAGGCTTCGGATTGCCGTCGGCGGCCATGGCACTTACAGAGCCCACCTCGACGAAGCCGAACCCGACGTTCTCCCAGAAGGGGACGAGACGTGCGTTCTTGTCGACCCCGGCTGCAAGCCCGACGGGATTGGGGAAAGTGGTGTCCCACAGCCGCTGCTTGAGCCGCTCGTCTTCAAAGCCGTATTGGGGCTCCAGGAGCGACGGGGCCACGCTTTGCACTAGCTCGGCCGCCTGGAGGCTAACCTGATGGGCGCGCTCGGCGTCGAGTTGGAAAAGCAGGGGGCGAAAAAACCGATACATGCGCGCTCGGGGGGTAGCCTGGAGAAAGGAGAAGGGAATAGAGGCCCATTGCTGCGCGTCCGTCCTCTCGTTGGACCCGGACGGGAGGTATTTCGTTCTTCGTCCCAAACCCGACCAGAACGGAGCCGTTCCTACCAATCTGTGCACAGGGGGGTACCCCCATTCCCCGTGTGGGAAGGAGATCCAAGATCCCCATTCTCAAACTCGCTTGGCAATCCC
>CAZSBW010000625.1:0-1696 GCA_964604815.1 uncultured Salinivenus sp.
TCCTCGTGGTACTGCTCGTAGGGCGCGTAGCCGGGCTTGAGGATCACCGACAGGTCCCGGCTCTTCTCGTCCATCGCCTCCCGCGCCGCGCCAAAGTCGAGAAGCACGATCTCCCCCTCCTCGGTCCGATAGACGTTCTGGGGATCGACGTCGCGATGCAGGATGCCGGCCTCGTGGACCGTCTCCAGGCCCTCCAGAATGGCCGCGGCTACGTCGAGGGCTTCGTCTTCGGGCAGTCGACCGCCCTGTTTGTCGAGGTAGGTGGACAGGGTCTGCCCCTCGTAGTAGTCCATCACGAGGTAGCCGGTGCCGTTGGCCTCGAAGTAGGTGCGCACCCGCATGATGTTGGGGTGGTCGAACTGACCGAGCGTGCGGGCCTCGCGCAGAAACCGATCCAGGCCGTACTTGAACTCTTCGGTATCGCCGGTCTCGTAGCGCTCGACGGAGATGCCGTCGGCGCCCCGGCTGGCCACCTGGCGGGGAAAGTACTCCTTGATGGCGACGGTGGTGTCGAGGGGCCTGCTGTGCGCCGCGTAGGTAATGCCGAAGTTGCCGGCCCCGAGAACGCGGCCAATTCGGTACTTTTCCTGCAGAACGACCCCGTCGTCGAGGGCAAACGGGGGGCGCTCGTCGGTCGAAGACGCCATGTCGAAGCGGGAATTGAAATTCGAGAAGCCAAAAGTGCACGGAGCTGCATCCTCCCGAACACGTCCGGCTATGAGGAGAAACGGACAGTGAGGCGTGCTCCCGTCCTTCTCTACCCTGAACTATGAGGCTTCTGCGAACACGGCGACCGCCGTGTAATTGTCGTGCCCCTCCTCCGCCGTGTCTTCGATATACGTCGCCATCTCGTCGATCCAATCGTCGGGCGAGGCCGCCCCGTCGAGGACGTCGAGCATGCGTTCTTCGGGCACCCCTTCCCAGAATCCGTCGGAGCAGAGCAAGAAGGCATCCCCGGGCTGGAGCGCGGCCGCGCTCTCGGCCACCTCGGGATTGGCCTCCCCCGAATCGCCGAGCGAGCGGGTAATCCGATGTCCCATGCTGTGGTCCCGCATCTCGTCCGGCTCCAGCTCGCCGGCGTCCACGAGCGCCTGCACGGCGCTGTGGTCCTTCGTCCGAGCGGCGATCTCTCCCTCCCGAAAGTGATAGAGTCGGCTGTCCCCCACGTGCCCCCAGAGGGCCGTGTTCGTCTCCGGGTCGGCGAGGAGCAGCACGAGCGTCGTGCGCATCTGGCTGTACTCGAGATGCTCCCGCTGCCGCTCGTGGAGGAGATCTTGCGCCGCCTGCGCCGCCCGCTGGACCGCATCGCCCGTCACGCGATCACATTCCTCGCAGGCCTCCACCACCGCCCTCGTGGCGAGCGACGAGGCCAGGCCGCCGCCCCGGTGTCCCCCGAGCCCGTCGGCCAGCACCCAGCCTGCGAGGCCGTCGTGAATGAAGTGATCGGCGTCGTCCTGATTCTTGGACCGGCCGCCGCTGCTCGATCGGATCGCTGTGGCGAATTGCATTTGACTGTGGAACGAGAGGGAAAAGGAAACGAAGGGAAAGAGGCGTTTTTGATTGAAAATGCCGTGGAGCGCTTCGTGTTCTCCACGTCCGCCCGGTGCCGAATCGGCTGGGGCCCGGCTCAATCTGGACCCGGCGGGAGGCACACTTCCGGCGCATTGTCCTGGGCAAGACGCCGGAGGTCTGCGTC
>CAZSBW010000626.1:0-1693 GCA_964604815.1 uncultured Salinivenus sp.
GGACCGCCGAGACCACCTTCGGCACGTTCTTCGCGCTGTCCACCACCACGTACGCCGGATTTCGGCGACTGCCGTCCCCGCCCTGATCGACCCGGTTGATGACCGCCTTCCGATCCTCGTAGGCCTCGTAGTCGGGCTCGAGCTTCCCAAAGTCGTATTGGAAGGACACGCCCGGGGCCAGGACGAGAGCCGCCAGAACGGCCACCACGCTCCCAATTGCAATGGGGCGGGCGGCCCCAAACCGCTTCTCCCCCCGGTTGTCCGTTTCGGGGCTCCGGGTCGCGAGATCCAGGAGGCCGGTGCGCTCGAACACGGCCAGGAGTGCCGGTAGCACCACCGTCATGGCGAGGAGTGCGAAGAGCACCCCGGTGCCCGCAATCGCCCCAAACTCGCTGAAGCCCTTAAAGTCGGCCGCCACGAGCACGTAGAGGGCCGCCGCCGTCGTAAACGCCCCGGTCGCGATGGCCTGGCCCGTGCTCGCAAACGTCGTCTCGGCCGCGTCGACCACGTTCAGCCCGGTGGCGCGCTCCTCCGTGTAGCGGGCGTAGAAGTGAATGCCGAAGTCAATGCCCAGCCCAAAGAGCACGAGCCCGAGGGTTGAGGTCATCAGGTTGAGCCCCCCGAACAGAAGGTGCGCCACGCCTCCCGTCCAGGCCAGACTCATGAGCAACGGCAGCGCAATGACGAGGGCCAGTATGGGCGCGCGTGCCAGTTCGGCGAGGAGCACCCGCCCGTTCCACCTGCCCCCTGTGCGCGTGCGGTACGCCTTGTAGAGGAAATAGAGCACGACCACCAGAATGACGGTGGTCACCCCCGTCGCAAAGGAATTTACGATGTCGTTCGTGATGGCCTCGACCTCGGCCTGCTGGCGTAGGAGCCGCCCCGCCAGGGTCACCTCCATCTCCGGATGGTAGGAGTCGGGGCCCATGCTGTCCACGAGGGCGCGCAGGTCCCCGTACACGTCTTCGATGAAGCCCACGTTCGTCTGTGCGCCGGAGGGATAGAATTTCAGCACCATCGTCGTGCTGTCCTCAGAAATTGGGTACTCCGCGCCCACTAGGCGATCGTACATCTGTTTCAGGTCGCCTTCGTTCGCCTCCTCCTCGCCCTCTCCGTCTTCAATGTCCACGAAAAACGGGTTGGCCTTCTGCTTCGCGCCCTTGATTTGCTCGTCGAGAAACTCCTCGACGGTTTGCAGTTCCCGGTCGCTTGCAAAATAAAGCGCATTGTCCTTCAGAAATTCGACGTCCCGCCGGTACTCCACCCGCGTGAGATATGATCCGCCCTCTTCCCCCCCCAATTCCAGGGCGCGGGGAATGAAGTCCTCCGCAAACGCCTTGTTCGCCTCGAACGATGGGCTCACGATGCCGACGGCCACCTCGCTCTCGCCCCCGACGGTGTTCTGGAGTCGCTCCAGCGCCTGTACGGTCGGATGATCGTTCGGCAGCAGGTTGGAGAAGTCCGTGTCGACGGTCAGTTGCTGGGCCTGGTAGCCCCCGGCCGCCGTCAGCAGAAGGGCCCCCGCCAGCACCCAGCCGGCCCGCCGCACGACAAATCGAATGAAGGGCCGAAGGGCAGCAAAAAGGGTGTCCATACTACCGAGAAAAAACGTCTGATGGGAACTGATACCGCGTGCTTCTCTGCCAAAATTGAGTGCGCAAGGCCGGATTTTGGCAGAGGTCCCGCTGAACGC
>CAZSBW010000627.1:0-1683 GCA_964604815.1 uncultured Salinivenus sp.
GCTGCGCGTGCTCGAAGTGAACCGGAATGCCAGCCTCTACGTGGGACCGATCTGGAATCCGATGATCCAGTACGTCATCCCCGCCGTGATGCTGTTCATCGTCGGCTACTACGCCTGGTCCAACTTCGGCAGCCCAGAGATGGTTGGCGGCGTGATCGTGTTCGTGACGTTTCCGCTCATCGGCTACGCCACGATGTCGTACGTGGAGGCGCGCCGTGAGCTTCTCTCCAACGAATCAACCGAGACGAACTAATGCTTGGACTTCCTCTCGACGTGTGGGCCATGATGCTCTTTAGCATCGCCGTGTTCTTCGGAACCTCCATCTGGGCGCTCACCTACTCGCTCCTTCAAGAGGAACGGAAGATGCGAATTTTGGAGGAGGAGGGGGCCCTCGATACGTACTCGCCCCGCGCGGTGCGCGACCTGAAGGCCTGGCTCCAGGCCCATCCCCGTTCGGACGCCCCGGCCGTGAAGGAGGGCCGACAGGCCTACCGCGAGTGCATCGAGGCGCTTCGTTCGACCAACCGGCACTTCTACGACTGGACGCAGGAGGAGATTGACCAGCTGGAGACCGTCCCGCAGTTGTAGACGAGCGGCATTTGTTTCTTTGCCCCCGCCGGAAAGAAACTGCTGATTCCCCACGGCTCCGCGGGCGAAACGAGGCGACATCGGGGGCGACCACGATCCAAAAACCAAAACAGTCTCCAAAACCGGGAACTTTTTCCCGCTGCCCCTCGAATAATGGAGCCGCGTTCCCGACATTCTCTCTCCGCAAAACGCCGCTGCCGCTAGTGGGCGTGCCCACCGGACCGATCAGGTGGGCGAGCGTCACTTGGGCGTGGCGTTCCTTTTTTTGGCTGTCCTGAACGCGGACCCGCTGTCGCAACGATGTTTCACCGGATCTAAGCAGTATGGCTGACGACACCGTTTACATGACCGAAGAGGGGCTCGAAGACCTGAAGGACGAGCTCCATCGCCTCCGCACAGAAGAACGCTCGCGGATCGCCGACGAAATCGCAGAAGCTCGAGCAAAGGGGGATCTCTCCGAAAACGCCGAATACGACGCCGCAAAGGAAGAGCAGGGCAAGCTCGAGGCCCGAATCGCCGAGATCGAAGACACCATCGCACGAGCCCGCGTGGTCGACGAGTCCACGGTCGACACCAGCAAGGCCTACATTCTGTCGGACGTGACGGTCGAAAACCTCGACACGAACGCCGAGCAAGTCTACACGCTCGTGTCCGAGCAGGAAGCCGACGTATCAGAAGGCAAAATTTCTGTCGAGAGCCCGATTGGGAAAGGCCTTCTCGGTCAAGAAGAGGGCGACGAGGTCGAAATTGAGGTGCCCGCCGGCACAGTGCGGCTCAAAATCACCGACATCTCCCGCTAGCCGGATGGGCCTGTCTATGGTTCCTTCGACCTCGACGACGGGGTTGGACGGCGCCTCCCCGGGTCGCCCCCTTCCTGGTCCCCGGCGCGACGGTGGACAATTCGGAGGAGCCGTGCTGCGGTGAACTGTTGTTCGCCCCGGCCCCGGCGGATCTCGCGTGGCAGGCCCACCTCACGGCGTCGTGTCGTCCCGAATTTCGGTCGTACAGCTGCAGCGCCGGATCGGCGCCGGTCTCGCAGGCACCCGCGGTGAACACCGGTACGAACCCGTCCCCGGTGCAGAATCAAGCAGTCCT
>CAZSBW010000628.1:0-1675 GCA_964604815.1 uncultured Salinivenus sp.
CCGGCATCGTGGGCGCCTCGCTGGCCATGCCCGACATTCACTGGGGCTACGGCTTCCCCATCGGCGGCGTGGCGGCCTTCGACGCCGACGACGGCGTGATCTCGCCCGGGGGGGTGGGCTACGACATCAACTGCCTCTCCGGCGACACGAACATTCTCCACGCCCATGGCTACACGCGCCCGATTGCGGAGATGGAGACGACCTGGCAAGAGGATGTTCTCCACTGCCATGACCTCGACGCTCCTGCAACCGGCGACACGCCTGTAGCGGCGTACCTGAAGCGTCGTCCCAACCAGCCCGTGTACCGGCTCCGCACGATGGGCGGAGATGAGGTCCTGGCGACGGAGGACCATCCGTTCTGGACGCCCGATGGGATGACGGATCTCGGTGTACTGGAGCCGGGGGACCGGGTGGCTCGTCGTCCATTCGAGGGCGTGCCGTACGAGGCGCCCGATGACACGGTGCTCGTAGATGCGGACGACATTCGGAAGGCGCTGTCCGAACAGGACAAAGGCGACCAGGGAAATGCTGCCGGGCAGGTTCTCCGGTACCTCAATGACCGAAGCATTCTCCCCCTCCAGGCCAACGACGAGGCGCTGCCCCACCTTCTTAAAATAGCCGGCTTTCTGTTCGGTGACGGCACGCTCTACTTCAGTGGCGACCGAGGCAAGGGCACGGCGTGGTTTTACGGCGAGCCCGACGACCTGGAGGCAATCCGGACCGACGTGGAAGCCGCCGGCTTCACGCCGTCTCGAATCTACCGGCGCGACCGCGATCACAGCGTCGAAACGCCGTACGACAACTACGACTTCGAACGGGCCGAGACCTCATTCAAAGTGGTCAGCACGTCCTTTGCGGCGCTTATGACGGCACTGGGCGTGCCTGTCGGCGACAAGGCGGCTCAAGACTACCGAATGCCGCGCTGGCTGAAGGAGGCTCCGAAGTGGCATCAACGACTCTTCCTTTCCTCTCTCTTTGGAGCGGAGCTGTCGGCGCCGTCGACGATGACGGACAACGGACGCAACTTTTACGCGCCGGCGCTCTCGCTCAGCAAGCGCCGGAAATTTGCCGAGAGCGGGCGAACGTTCCTCAATGAGCTTGCGTCCATGCTGGAAAACTTCGGGGTCGAAACGAAAGAGATCACCGAGGTGGCCCCGGACAATCGGTCCGACGGTCGGGTGCGACTTCGCCTTCTGTTCTCGTCGCGCCCCGATTCGCTTCGTGCTCTGTGGAGCCGGGTCGGGTTCGAATACAATCAGAAACGATCGTCGCTGGCAATGGCGGCGGTGGAGTATTTGAAACAGAAACAGCAGGTGCTTGCCCGGCGAAAAACGCCGTCCGAGCGGGCGCAGACCCGGTACGAGAAGGGCACCGCTCCCTCAACCATCTACGACGACCCGACGGGCAACTACGTCAATCGACGGTTTCTGGAGCGATCTCTCTACGGGGATCGCAAAACGAGCGTTCGGATTGGATCAGCGTTTCCGACCTTTGAAGCCTTTCGGGAAGAGGCATTGAACGGGCTGGGATGCAGTGGAATGGTCTGGTCGACCGTGGACGCAATCGAGCCCGTCGACCTGGAGGCCGAGACGGGCGATCCGTACGTTTACGACTTTACCGTTGCGCACGAGGATCACAATTTCGTCGCCGATGGATTCGTCGTCTCCAACTGTGG
>CAZSBW010000629.1:0-1670 GCA_964604815.1 uncultured Salinivenus sp.
CTCCTGCACGAGCGAAAGAGTCGCGTTTCCTTTCACCTGAACGGATTTGAGCAACCGGTCGTCGAGCGCCTGCAAACCTGGCAGAATGAGGACTTTGCGTGCCGGATGTGGCGGCACGACCCCACGCTGTGGGCCGACGAGGACACACCCGAGATCACGAACCGCCTCGGCTGGCTCGCCCTGCCGGAGACGATGCAGGAGGAGGCCGAGCGCATCGAGGCCTTCGCCGACGAGGTCGCCCCCGAGTTTGACGACGTGGTGGTCCTCGGCATGGGCGGCTCCAGCCTCGCGCCCGACGTGTTCGGTAAGGTCTTTGACGCGAAGGACGGACACCCCGACCTCCAGGTGCTCGACAGCACGCACCCGGATGCGGTACAGAATCTGGAGGCGGAGCTGGACCTGAACTCGACTCTCTTCGTCGTTGCCAGCAAGTCGGGCACCACCACCGAGACGCTCTCCTTCTTCAACTACTTCTGGAACCGGCTCGGGGAGGAGACGGACACGCCGGGCGATCACTTTGTGGCCAACACGGATCCGGGCACCCCGCTCGTGAAACTGGCCGAGGACAGAGGCTTCCGCGAGGTGTTCGAGGCGCCCAGCGACGTGGGCGGCCGCTACTCGGCCCTCACGCCGTTTGGATTGGTCCCGGCTGCGCTGATGGGGCTTGACCTCACGACGCTTCTGGGCCGGGCGTGGTCGGCCTCGGAGGCCTCTGCCTTCTGCGTGGAGGCCCCGCACAACGCCGGCCTGGAGCTCGGTGCCGCCCTGGGCGAACTGGCCGAAGCGGGCCGCGACAAGGTGACGTTCGTAACCTCCGAGTCGCTGGACGCCTTCCCGGCCTGGCACGAGCAGCTCATCGCCGAGAGCACCGGCAAGGACGACACCGGCATCGTGCCCGTGGACGGGGAGGCCCTCGCCGACCCCGACGCGTATGGCGACGACCGCGTGTTCGTCTACTTTGAACTGGCGGAAGACAACGCCGCCGACACCACCGAGGCCGTCGAGGCGCTCGCCGACGCCGGGCACCCGGTGCTCCACTTCCGCCTCGACGACCGCTACGACCTGACGCGCGAGATGTACCGCTGGGAGATGGGCGTGGCCTCGGCCGGAGCCATCCTCGGCATCCACCCCTTCAACCAGCCGAACGTGGAGGCCGCCAAGCGCCTCGCCCGCGAGGCGATGGAGGGCGACGGCGCCGCCGGAGACGCCCAAACGCGCACCATCTCGGGGGACGACGTGGGGGCCCTCGAACAGACCGTCGGTGACTGGCTCGACGCGGGCGACGACACCAGCTACGTGGCCATTCAGGCTTATCTCGCCCCCACCCCCGACGTGGAAAGCTCGCTGCGCTCCCTGCAGGAAACGATCCGGGACGAGACCGGGCTCGCCACCACCCTCGGCTACGGTCCCCGCTTCCTCCACTCCACCGGCCAGCTGCACAAGGGCGGTCCGCCCAACGGCCTCTTCCTCCAAATCGTGGACACGCCCGACGACGCGGTGCCGGTGCCGGAGACGGACTACACGTTCGAGGAGCTCATCGCCGCCCAGGCCACCGGCGACTACCAGGCCCTCCAGGAGGCCGACCGCACGGTGCTTCGGGTTCGGGTGGACGAGGACTCCCTGAGCGGGCTCGCCGACGTGTTCGAAGGACAGTGACGCGTGATACGTGA
>CAZSBW010000630.1:0-1668 GCA_964604815.1 uncultured Salinivenus sp.
ACCTGACGACGCAGTACGACGAGGGCGGGGGCGACTCGGCCCCCGGCGGCATGGGACCCGCCCCGGGCGGCGGCGACGGCTCCTTCGAGGACGACGCCCCTTTTTAGCGACGAGCAGATTTCTCGGGTCACGCATCGGGATGGACCACGGCGACCTTTCCAATCTGCTCCCCCGCCTCAGCGTAGGCGTGGGCGTTGCCGATCTCGTCGAACGTAAACGAGCGGTCGTCCACAAGCGGGTCCAGGTGCCCTTCCTCGACCATCTCATCTGTCCAGCGGAGGATCTCACCGTGGTGGGCTCGGTCCACGTCGTGCAGCATCGGAATGAGCATGGACACGAAGTGGACCGATTTTCCACTTCCATAAGCCGGTCGCAGCCCCCCTTCCGCCGGAGCACCAACGGTGGCCATCTGCCCGTTCAGCCGCGTGGCCAGCAGGGAGGTCCGGACATTTTCGCCGGCCACGGTGTCGAAGACGACGTCGAAGCCGCGCCCGTCGGTACAGCGCTCGACGTAGTCCTCGACCGGCTCCGTGTCGTAGTTGATGAGGGTGTCGGCCCCAAGATCGGCGCCAATGTCGAGCTTGCGCTGTGAGGACGCCGTTGTGGCCACCTCCGCGCCGCGCCATTTCGCAAGCTGAATGCCGACGTGCCCCACCCCGCCGGTGGCGCCATGCACGAGCACGTGTTCGCCGGCTTGAATGAACGCCTTGTCCACGAGCCCCTCCCACGCGGTGAGCGCGACGAGGGGGAGCGCCGCGGCCTCGCGGACCGAAAGGGACTCGGGCATCGGGGCCAGGAGGCGCGCGTCGCAGGGCATGTAGTCGGCCAGGGCGCCGTGCGGGGCCCCGGAGAAGCCGCCCGCACAGCCGTAGACGGCGTCGCCCTCGTCGAAGGCCGTCACGTCGTCTCCGGCGGCCGCGATCGTACCGGCCACGTCGCCGTGCAGCGTGGCGGGCCGAGGTGGACAGAGCGCCTCAGCGTCGCCCCGGCGGATCTTGTAGTCGACGGGATTGACGCTCGTAGCGTGGACCCGAATGAGAACCTCGTGGTCGTCGATCTCTGGCACCGGCCGTTCGCGTCGATCAAAGACATCGGGGCCGCCAAAGTCGTCGATGACCCAGGCGGTCATCGTCGAAGGAACGGTCGAGTCCGGACTCGGCATGAGTGTGATTCCATTTTGAGAAGGGCGGTGAGGAAAAAACAGGGAGGCGACGGGGTTCGCAACTCCTCTCCAATGGGAACAGCCCATAACCATGCGAAAAGCGCCACCGAGCGGAGCCCAGCGGCGCTTTCAAGAGAGGTGACGGGCGGATTCGAACCGCCGTAGGAGGCTTTGCAGGCCTCTGCCTAGCCACTCGGCCACGTCACCATGATATGTTTCGCCACTCTTTATGACGAAACTCCCGTCGGGTTCCTCCGCTGTGCGGTTCGCGGATCCGAGGACAAAGGCACGCCCGGCAGGATTCGAACCTGCGACCTGCGGATTAGAAGTCCGCTGCTCTATCCAGCTGAGCTACGGGCGCAGGCGTGACAGTTGCAGGTTCAAAGATTGCCTCCTGCACAGCAGCCGAGACTCAGATCTTCCAACCTTCAACCTTCCAACCAGAATCATAGTCGGGGCGGCCGGATTTGAACCGGCGACCACCTGCCCCCAAAGCAGGTGCGCTA
>CAZSBW010000631.1:0-1667 GCA_964604815.1 uncultured Salinivenus sp.
GAGGTTCTGGAACGGCACGTGGCCCAGCTCCTCGAACCCGACCTCGAAGATTTCCTCACTCTTCTCCAGAAAGCGCTCGTAGCCCGCCACGTCGTCCTCCGAAAAGCGGGCGATCTCCTGCTTCATCTCCTCCGTGTCGCCGGTATAGTTGAACGCCGTGCCGTCGTTGAACCGGATGCGGTAGAACGGATCGACCGGGACGAGCTCCACGTCGTCTGCCCGGTCGCGCCCGCAGAGCTGCCAGAGCTCGTCGAACAGGAACGGCGCGGTAACCACGGTCGGCCCGGCGTCGAACGTGAAGCCGTCCTGCTCGAACACGCGGGCCCGTCCGCCGGGCTGGTCGAGGCGCTCGACGAGCGTCACGCGGAACCCGCGGGCGCCCAGCCGAATGGCCGAGGCGAGCCCGCCGAAGCCGGCGCCGACGACGACGGCGTGCGGCGCGTCGGGTGCTGTGGGCACGGGCTCGGTGCGGGTGTTCAGGGTGGCGTCGTCGCGGTGGGCAAGGCTCGTGAGCCAACTCATACCGATTGCCGAAGATCATTGTGCATGTATAGAGCACTTTCGGAAGACGAAGTCGCCTCCTTTTGCTTCTGGTTCATCCCGGACCCCGATCCGGGATCTTCTCCCGGAAAAGCAGGGCAGCTCAAACGGATTCGGGCACCGAGAAAAGTGCACACCGATCCTGCATAATTGGTATCATGCGATGGAAACGGTGGCGAGCAGAAAGACGGACAAGTGCTAACGGCGGTGACAGCAGGCCGTTCGGGCCATTTCGCCACGGTTTGGTTACGTCATCGAGCCTCCCTCTGTCCCCCGTCCGAGAAGGCTTGGATGTTGTCCCGCCGACACGCCGAAACGCACACACGTCTCCCGACAAGCCCAAGCGAGTCCGAGCAGGAGGCGCAATCGCTCCCAATCGGTGCTCTCCCGTCCGATTGCCTCCGTCGTTGACGGTTGCGCCCCTCCTCCCTTACCTTGAAACGCAATGATTGCCCTCTCCACATTCTGCTCGGTCAGTTTCTTGCTGTCGCATGACGCCCGACCTTCTGATTCGCGGGGGAACCCTGCTCGATCCCGAGACGGGCACCACCCGCTCCGCCGACGTGCTCATTCGAGACGGCACCATTGCCGACATTGACGACGAGGTGGTGCCGATGGACGACTGTCCGGTCTACGACGCCGCCGACAAGTTCATCTCGCCCGGCTGGATGGACATGCACGTCCACCTGCGCGAGCCCGGGTTCGAGCACAAGGAGACGATCGAAACGGGCGCTCGTGCTGCGGCGTTCGGCGGCTTCACGGACGTGGCGTGCATGCCCAACACGGATCCGCCCATCCACACGCGCGACGTGGTCGAGTTCGTGCTGGAGCGGGCCGACGAGACGCCGGTGCGCGTCCACCCCATCGCCTGCGTGTCGAAGGAGCGCGAGGGCCGGGCGCTCGCGGAACTGGGCGATCTGGCGGAGGGGGGGGCAGTAGCGTTCAGCGACGACGGAGCGCCGGTGCAGCACGCGGGCCTGATGCGGCGCGCGCTGGAGTACAGCACCATGCTCGACCGCCCCATCATCAACCACATGGAGGAGGAGACGCTCAATCCCGGCGGGCAGATGCACGAGGGCGAGGTGTCGGCGCGGCTCGGGCTCGACGGCATCCCCGCGGCGTCCGAG
>CAZSBW010000632.1:0-1649 GCA_964604815.1 uncultured Salinivenus sp.
CCACTTCCGGATTGTAGGCCTCGTACACCTCCGCGGGCTCGCTGTCAATGTGCACGATGGCGGCGTCGCAGTTCCAGTCCGCTGGGTCGTGCTCGGCGATGTCGTAGCCCACGGTGACGACGAGGTCCGCCTCCGCGATGGCACTGGCGGCCTCGCCCTCGTCGCCCGAGTCGAGCGTCATCAGCGAGTGGGGATCGGCGTCCGAGACGGCGCCCTTGCCCATGTAGGTGGACACGACGGGCAGGTCGGTGCAGGCCGCGAGGGTGCGGAGCGGCTCGGCGGCCCGGGTGCGCACGGCCCCATTGCCGGCGATGACGAGGGGTCGATCGGCGTCGGCGAGCAGCGCCTCCGCGCGGTCGAGGGCGTCGGGGTTGGGCGCGGCGAAGGGAACCGGGTCGCGGGCCGGGAGGGGATTCACGTCGGCCTCCTCGGCCGCCACGTCCTCGGGGAGCTCCAGGTGCGCAGCGCCGGGCTTTTCGTGCTCGGCCCTCTTGAACGCCTTGCGCACCGACTCGTGGATGATGTCGGGATCGTCGAGCTGCGTATTCCACTTGGTCACGGGCTCGAACATGCCCATCACGTTGATCGCCTGATGGCTCTCCTGATGGAGCCGTTCGAGGCTGCCCTGCGCGGTGAGGGCCACGACGGGGCTCTTGTCGAGGTGGGCGTCGGCCACGCCGGTGAGCAGGTTGGTGGCGCCGGGGCCGCGGAGGGAGAAGAGGAGGTCTTCCATCTCTTCGCCCGGCACGCCGAAGACGTGCTCTACGCCTTCGCGTCCGAGGCAGGCAACGAGGAGGTCGGAGGCTTTCATGGCTGGATATGTGCGTGTGGAGGTGTGGGCGGTTCTGTCCGAAGCGTCCGGCTCCGGATTGAGGATTGCCGGTCGGTCACACCGACGAGCGGGGGCCATGGTTCGCTTTGCTCGCACAGAGATTCGGCCTGTACGATTCGTTCGATCGTGCGTATATTGGAAAATGAGCGACCTGTTGACCAGCGCACGAGGAGCATGTCCCGCGAGAAAGACGAAGAGCGCGAGCACCGCATTCGCATGGAGATTATCGTGGATACGTACAATGCCCAGGAGCGAGCCATGGGCTGGTATTGCTCGCTCCAGGATCGACTGTCGTTTCCTTTTCGGGCGCGGTGTATCGCCGAACGGTCCGTTTCGCCGCTTCAAGAACGGGAGGAGGTCGCGGTCGTGGACATGGCGCCGGCGGACGATTGCATGAGCGAGATGTTCGTCCAAGTCGAGTGGCAAAATCGCACGTTTGGGGTGCCGCTGGCGCAGTTGGAGCCGCTGGACGTCGACGAAGACACGGCGCAGATCATTGGGGACTGGCACTACTGGGTCGAGCGCGGCTATCGGCTCCGCTGAGGGCGCGCCCCGAAGCCCACTCGCTTCTCATTCCGCAACAGCGCGTGGCGCCTCCGCCTCGCGGTAGTCCTGTGCCGTCTGGCCCGTCCAGCGCCGCACGGCCCGGAAGAACGCGCTCGGTTCGGAGTAGCCGAGGCGGTCGCTGATCTCGCGCATCGGAAGGTCCGACTCGCGGAGGTAGCGAAGCGCGTACTCCCGCCGCACGTCGTCCACGATGGCCCGAAAGGTCGTGTCCTCGTTCTCCAGCCGTCGCTGCAGGGTGCGCGGGCTCACG
>CAZSBW010000633.1:0-962 GCA_964604815.1 uncultured Salinivenus sp.
CTCTACGAGGACTCGTTTGCCGACGAGTTTCTCGCCGTCCGCCCGGTAAGCGAAAGCGAGCTGATTCGCGATACGGAGACGGACTCCTTTTACGTCCTCTCCGACGTGGAGCAGCCCACCGAGCAGGCCACGGTCGCCAACTTCCGCGACCGCCCTTACGAGCGCTACCTGTACGGCCAGCGCTACGAGATTCCCCTTGGGAAGCACCAGACGCCCATCGTGCGGAAGAACAAGGAGGAGCTGATGGCCTACGACTACGACCTGCTCAGCGACGCGGCCGACAAGGACGTGTACGAATTGGGCATCCAAAGAGACGTCAAATTCCTCAAGGTCCTCAACGAGTGCGTCCGCCTGTCCGGCAAGTCCCACGAGGACGTGACGGACAACAACCAGGAGGGCGCGGTCCAGATTCAGAAGGACCACGTTAACCGCCTGTGCACGGTGCTCGAAAGCGGAGGCCGTACCGGCATGCCCGACGAGGATCAGCTCAAGGCTGAGCAGATGCTCCTGAACGAGGATACGAAGAAGGACTTCTCGCTTCTGGACCTGAACCAGCTGGGCGACGACCTGACCGGTGAGGTCTTTACCGACGGCTTTACGCGCCAGCAGGTGCAGGGCGTCGAGTACCTCTCCTCGATCAAGAAGCGCCTCCTGACGGAGCACGAGCGCTCTGCGCTCATCACGTTCGGCGGCGGAAACTCTGCCACTGAGACCGTGACCATCGAGGGCGAGAACTTCGACATCTCCAACGCATCTGATGCTGCGGACGCCGCCGACCAGCTGGCGACCGCCATCCAGAACACGACCCCGTCGGACAACAAGCCGGGGATCGTCGAGGAGGTTGACGGCAGCGCCCTGCGGCACGTCACCGCGGAGCTGCACGCCAGCGATACGGTGCGGATCGCCAAGACCCCGCCCAACGACCTGGACAACCGCGTTTTCCGAAGCGAGTCGATTGTCTT
>CAZSBW010000633.1:972-1643 GCA_964604815.1 uncultured Salinivenus sp.
ATGTCCAACTTCGGCGGAAGCACCACGGCGACGAAGGGCTACGACCGGTACGACGTGGTCTGGGCCTTCCCGGACGCCGAGTTCCTCGGCGAGATCATCCGTCTCAACGGCCGGGACGTCGAGAGCGAGGTCTGGAAGACCCGTGGCGAGAACGAGGTCAACCGCCGCTCCTGGGAGTACTTTGGCCTGGGTGTTGGCAACCTTGCCGGCGTCGCCAAGCTGCGCATGCAGCGGGAGCGCCACCTCGGGTAACGCCCACGTCCTAGGGCCCTTCGGGTCCTGACAACACTTTCGAAACTGCATGAGCCCAGCTTCGGCCGGTCGGCGGAGGCTGGGCTTTTGCTTTTTTGGGGGGCGGTTTTCAACGGGAAGCTATCCGCCTGTTACGTTGTAAGCACCTAGACGGCCCAAAAGAATGGGCCGATCTGTCCCAGCTGGGACAAACAAACCACTGTTTTTATGGCCAATCGCCCGTCGTCTCGTTTTGGCAACCGATCGAAAAGCAGCTCTTCGTCGAATGATTCCGGGCGCATTTTTGCCCTCGAAGAGCGAATCGAAGAAATCGAGCGCGACGAACGTGATCTTCGTTCCCGCGTGGAGGGAGTAGAGAGCCTGGCGGCCGGGGTGTATATCCTGTATGCCCCGGAGGACCCGTCCCCCGCCATTCCGGC
>CAZSBW010000634.1:0-1641 GCA_964604815.1 uncultured Salinivenus sp.
CGATGAGCAGGTGCTCGGTCGACACGTACTCGTCGTCCATCACGTCGGCCTCGCCTCGGGCGCGATCGAAGACCTTCTTCAGCTCTTCGCCGACATACTGGTCACCCGCGCTCGCTCCCGTCACTTCCGGAAGACTGCCGAGCGCGTCCTCGGCCTGCTCGCGCAGGCGATTCACGTTGGCGCCGATGCGCCGCAGGATCGACACGGCGACGCTGTCGGGGTCGCTCAGAAACGCCTCCAGCAGGTGCGGGGGCTCGATGCCTTGATGGTTGTGCGTGGCCGCCAGGTCCATCGCTTTTTGGACGGCCTCCTGCGCTTTGACGGTAAATTTCTGGAGATTCATGTATGTCAGGTCGGTTCGTCAATGGGTCAGTATCGTCACTTCGCGTTCGCGCCGGAAGGAAGCGGGCTGTCGGTCCAGCGCTGCTGCCCTCGGCACTCCTGCCAGGATCGAAAAGCATACCAGTCTATCTGCCCTGACAGGATGACAGAATTTTGAGCCTCGGGTACGGAGCGAGAAGATCGGAATGGGACGCAGACGGGGCGGCCTGCCAACCCCGCACTTCGGGCTTCGAATCTCCCATGCGAAATGAACGTGAATACACCATAATAACGCACTGCGTCAAATCGGGCGGGAACTAATGACGCGGTGCGTTATTGAAGCTATTGAACGAAGGACGTGGAGCTCTGTGCTCCAGAATCCAGCGTTCCTTTTGCCAATGCCATTCAACAACGACGAGAGGACCACTATGACGGCTCAAGACCCAGAGACCTCGACAAACGACCACGAGAACTTTGACCTCAAAAACCTGCCGGACGAAGTCACTGGCCGTGCGCGTGAGATTTGGCTGGCCGGCCTCGGCGCCCTGTCGCGTCTCGAAGAGGAAGGCGACAAGGTCTTCGAGACCCTCATCGAGCGCGGCAAGGAATATGAGAACAAGCGCCGCGAGCAGATTGAGCAAACGACCGAGACCCTTCGCGACCAGCAGGCCTCCTTTACCGAGTCCTTTACCGAGGACGTCACCCAGCGCCTCGACGACGCCACGCAGTCGGTCGAGAAGGCAGTGTCGGATACGCTCAGCGGCACGCTCGGGCGCCTCGGCGTCCCGACCCAGGACGAGGTGCGCGGGCTGTCCCGGCGCGTCGGCGAGCTGTCCGAGAAGCTGGATGCCCTCTCCCAGATGCTCGACGCGCAGGAGACGGCCGTCGAGGAGCACGTACTGCACGTCGTGCCCGGCGACGACGGCTGGACGGTGACCATCGAGGGCGAGGACGATGCCGCGGGCACGCACGACACGAAGAAGGAAGCGGTGAGCGCGGGCCGCGAGACAGCCAAGGAGCACGCCCCCAGCCAGCTCGTTGTGCACAAGCAGGACCGCTCCGTGCAGGAAACCGTCTCGTACGACGAGGACGCCGAGTAACTTTTTGAAGGCTCCCTGCTGCGTTCTTGCTCGAAGCGGCCTGTCTCCGACCACGTCGGCGACGGGCCGCTTTTCTCTTCGCTCTCTGGCGGCGCGATTTGCGTGGTCTTGATCCCGAGTGGAGGCCGGCCGGGGGCCTTAGCAACTCGGCCGCAAGCCGCGTCCCGAGAACGGATCCGTGCACGGGTAGGTAAAAAATATTCTCCGTTTGGGGAAGACC
>CAZSBW010000635.1:0-1633 GCA_964604815.1 uncultured Salinivenus sp.
TGGAGGCCGCACTCGGTCTTGTCGGCGTCGCTCCAGCGGCCCTCGCGTGAGTAACCGTCGGCGTCCTCGACCGGTTCGGTGCAGGGGACGCAACCGAGGCTGGGATAGCCCTGGTCGTGCTTCGGATTGTAGGGTAGGTCGTGCTCGAAGAGATACTGCCACACCTGCTTGCGCGTCCAGGTGGCCAGGGGGTTGAGCTTGAGGACGCTGTACTGGGGCTCCCACTTCAGGATGGGCGCGTCGGCCCGTGAGGGGGACTGGTCGCGGCGCAGGCCCGTAATCCAGGCGCGCTTGTCCGTCAGGAAGTTTTTGAGGGGCTTTACCTTCCGAAGGTGGCAGCAACGGTCCGGGTCGTCGTTCCAGAGTGCCTCGCCCTCCTGCTCGGCCTGCGCGTCGAGGGAGAGGCCGCCGTGGACGCGGGTCACGTCCACGTCGATCGTTTCGGCCAGTTCGTCCTTCAGCTCGTAGGTCTCGGGGAAGAGAAGGTCGGTGTCGAGATAAAAGACGGTAGTACCGGGCTGGAGGTCCGCCAGCATGTGCATGATGACGATGCCCGAGGGGCCGAAGCCGGTGCCCTGCACGAGGGCGTCGCCGAAGGTATCGGTGGCCCAGTCGAGAACGACCTTGGGCGAGCGGGGCTCAAACTGAGCGTTGAGGGCCGCAAGACGAGTGCGCGTCCAGGGCGCGAAGGCGTCGGGGGTAGGAGCCATGCGAGCAGAAAGGGGACTGTGACGAACATCCAACGATCCGGCCCACTCCGGAGTACTGTCTCTTCTCCGGTGGGGGACGATTAAAGTCCACCCCTCCAAACAAGAAGACCGACGACCCGTCGTCAATGATCGGGCCCTGTTGAAAGGGCTTCCGCGAACGACGTATCGATTAATTCTCGGATTCGTTACAAGGTCGTGACGCCATCCTGTGTAAACTCACACGGCGTTTGCGTGACGTTGTAGCACGTGAGGCTCACTCGCTCGCCCTTCACAACCAGGTTTTCGGCTGTTTATGGTCACGTACGCGGCGACCAAGCGCGACATTGAGATCACCGTTCGTCCCATTTACCTGGACGAGCCCACGGACTTTCTTAAACGCCAGTTTACGTTCGGCTACGTCGTTTCGATTGCCAACACGGGCTCGACGGAAGTACAACTGTTGCGTCGCCGGTGGGTGGTTCGGGAGGCCGACGGCAGCCGGCAAGACCTGGAGGGCGACTCGGAGCTTCAGGGACACCCTGTCATTGCTCCGGGCGAGGCGCACGTCCATGACGGTGCCTGCACCATTACGTCATTCAATGGCACCGTAGAGGGCAACTATCTCGTGCAGCGGTCCGACGGGGAACAGTTCCGCGCGCCGGTGCCGTCCTTTCACCTCCACGCAGCAGCGAATTAGGGGCGTGGGTGCCCTCCTTTTCTTGAGAATGCCCGCGAGGAAGCGGACTGCCGAGGACCGTATTTCGTATTGCGTATTCCGTCGCGATTTGGGCAGACCGCCGATACGCAATACGAAATACGCAATATCCCAGCTTCGGGGAAGGGTGTAAGCCCAAGGAGCGCACACCTCCCACAGATAGGAAGCACCCTTCTAGTGGATTGTCAACCCTCAATGATTGGGTTTCCAGTGCGATCTCAAAATTCAA
>CAZSBW010000636.1:0-1633 GCA_964604815.1 uncultured Salinivenus sp.
AGACAGGGCGGAAGAAACCGATCGCTCAGGGCAAAGCCCCCGGCGGTGCGCCTCAGCTCTGCGAGCGGGAGCGTGCTGTACCCCTGCAGCGCCTCGCCGGCAAAGCGGACCTGCACGTTCGTTCGGGCGACCTCAACGGGCCGCTCGTTCGTTCCGGAGTTCTCGTCTCGGACGTTGGTGCTCTCGGCGATGAACCGCGTCTCCCGCTGGTCCCCGTCATTCTGCAGCCGTACGTTGCGGCCATCCTGGCGCTCGGCGGGAATCGCCACCACGGCCCGAAGCCGCTCCTCGTCGGCCGGAAAATGGTCCTGCACGTTGCGGACGTCGGGGCGCGGGCTCGACCCGGGCACGTCCACCACCAGCCCGTCGGGCATCACGGCCGTGCAGGAGGTAAGGGCGAGCTCGCCGTTGGTGAGCCGCTCCTCGTCGACGTCCAGCTCCGAGAAGCCCCACCCGTACGGGGCAATGGCCTGAAGACGAGACTGTAGAACCCCCTGCCGGTACCGGTCCCACTGCTGAAAGTGGTGGGGATCGAGGGTCATCCCCTCGAACCAGACAAGTTTCTTGCGGTCTCGTGCCATGGCACAGTGGTCAATCTATGGGGCGTGCAGATGCTGTTGTCGGCTTCTCGTCCCGAGGGTTGGAATGACGCCGCCCTCCACGTCGACGGAGATCCGATCATTGTGGACGGTCACGGACAACTGATCTCCCACCTCGTCGACGGAGTAGAGGGCGCGCCACCCGCCCTCTTGGGGGTTGCGAAAGTTGGCCGCGACGCCAATGAAGCTGGTCTCTTCGGACAGCTCGAGCTCGAACTGCTGTGTCTCATCGGGGTAGACCGTTTGTTCGCGCGATCGGACCAGGATGCCTTCCAGGGTCCCGTCTCCCTGCCAGAAGGTGCGAAACGAGGCCTCCGTGAAGCTGCCCTCTCCGCTCAGCTGATAAATCCGGACAACGGCGCCGTTCCCCCCGCCGTTCATATTGGACTGCCCCAGTATTTCCACGTTGATCGTTGTTGAGCAACCAACCAGGAGAAGGACGCACAGTACGATCGCTGCCTTGGCTTTCATCGGGTAAGGTCTCGGTGCCGTAGGAGGGTTCGCGAAAAAGGAAGTCAAACGTCGGCCGATGGGCGGGAGGGGGCCGAACTCTCTTCACTGGGGGGATCGGCGGCCGTCATGCGGGCCAGATACGCCTTGATGAACGCAGGCCGAAAAATGCGTTGCTCGGCTACGGACCATTCTCCCTGTTCCAAGTTGTGCCACTCGGCGCGGAGGCGTTCAAGCACCGCAGGGCTTGCCAGTATGGGAAGGTACTCGTACATAGGGGTCTCCTCCACGACGTCGGCTTGATGCGCATCCGGATCCAGCTGTTCCAGGAGCTTTTCGGCCCCCTCCATCACGCTGGCCTTGTATCCATTGAGCATGGCCACCTGATGCACGGCCAGCGACTCCGCCGCTTCTTCGACGTACTCGAGGCGCTTTTGCCGTTCTTCCTGCGAAAGGGACGGATCCAGGAGGTGCTCCTTCATCGCGGCAGCGTCCCCCTCGTAGAGAAATCGCGTTTCGTCTGATTGCATGATGGTCTGCCCGATAAACTCATGCCGAAACTGCCAGGGAATTTCGATGATGCG
>CAZSBW010000637.1:0-1631 GCA_964604815.1 uncultured Salinivenus sp.
ACGCCGATCCCCTGTTGGTGCTGACGGGCGAGAGATATTCTACGCTCTCCTTCGGGGCCCTCCACCGGCGCCTCTGTGACGCCCTGCGAGATGATGCGTCCAACTGGCAGTCGACCTGACTGAGAACGGGTTCTGGGGCAGCTCCTCTGCCGTCTCTGACGAACGAGAATGCCCGGTGAGCGACCCGATCAGTACGGTTCCCGAGCAGGCGCTCGATTGCTTCTTCCGCACGGCGATGGACGCGGTGGTGATTGAAAATACCCTCGTGCAACGACAGCCCGTGGAGACAGCGTCTTCGCAGGACGAGACGAGGGCGGATTGAGAGACGGGCGTTACCGCCGGTCGGGCAAACGCCGGCGGCGTTCAATTGCGTCCGATAATCGGATAGAGGACTTCCATGCCCTCGTTGTCCTATTGGGCGTCCAGCTGCTCCACAAACGCCTGATGGTCCTCGCCGCCGATCTGAGTTTGTACGCACGAGAGCACGGACGACAGGTCCTCGTTGAGTAGAGCGTCCACGTCCAGGATGAGTCCGGGAAACACGCGGCTTGCGAGGCGCCCGTTCTCGTCGGGATCCAGCGAGAGATAGGCACCCTCCTCCAGTACGAACCAGTCGACCCGCTCATCTTCGATCTGCCAGACGAGGTACTCCTGCACCCCGTTGCGCCGGTACGCCCGCTTCTTGTCGTGCAGGTCGTACGCGGCGCTGCTGTGGGCAACCTCCACGATCAGTTCCGGTGGGCCTTCAACGTAGTCGTCGTCGCTGATGCGCGACTGACCGCCGCACTTCTCCTCAATCCGGAGCAGGGCATCCGGCTGCGGTTCGGTGTCGAGGTCAAGGCGAACCGTGGTGTTATCGGCAACGGACACCCCAGGCGTCGACGCGACGTAGACGCCGAGCCACGTCATAATATGGGCGTGGGGTTCACCGTGAGTGGTCGCGTGGACGGGCGAGGGCATGTAGACGGTGCCTTCAATGAGTTCGGCCTTCTTGACGTGCGGCATCGCCTCGTATCGGCGCTCGAACTCGTCGCGCGTGAGGCGATCCCCGTTAGCCAGGGCCGGGACAGGCGGAGAAGAGGCAGAGGACATGCGAGACTCGATTGTTTTTATCGATTAGTGTGAAAGAACGATGACAAGAAAGGGATGATCCGGAAGGGAGGGCGGTGGGAACGACCCGCTCTCGTCTGTCGAGGAAGGGAAAGGAAACGGATGAAAGCCCGGAGCGTAGAGCGGCACACCATTTGCAAAAAGGAAAGCCAGCGCATCATACGAATCAGAATCCCCTCTTTATGGACAATTCCATCTCAACTAACGGCCGTCCCGACCACAGTCCGTATCTCTCCTCAAATCCCAATGAGCGAATTGCGGCCGATCCGATCTTTCAGGGCGATGTCAACACCGACAAGACCGTCGTCGTCTGCGGCGCGGGCGGCTTCATCGGCGGCCACCTCACCGCCGACCTCCTACGCCAAGGCTTCGAGACAGTCCGGGCCGTCGACATCAAACCGCCCAATCAGTGGTTCCAGAAGTTTCCACAGGCGGACAACCGCTCCCTCGACCTGCGGGAGAAGGACAACTGCTACCGGGCCCTGGAGAACGCAGACCACGTCTACAACCTCGCCGCGGAC
>CAZSBW010000638.1:0-1629 GCA_964604815.1 uncultured Salinivenus sp.
CGCCTCACACGCGAGAGGTCCCTGGTTCAAATCCAGGAGGGCCCACTTCTCTTCTCTGTACGCCCCTTCGCGCCAGGGGCATCTGTTTGGCGGCGCGGTTGGGAGTCGATGGCCGGAGATGTCCCTGCCTCGGCTTGGGGCTCTCCGGTCGAAGCGACGTGGATTCCGTGAGGCGTACTTCCCCCACCTGCTACAGGTCCTGTCGAGCGACCACGAAGGAGCCGAGCTCCCTCCACGAACGCAGCGATCTCGACCGGGGAAGCCACTTCCTGAAAGGGCGTCTCCACGTCGCCCGAAATGCCGGGTGCACGCCTAGCGATCGTCATAGGAAGCCGTCAACGCACATCGTCGCCTGAGGCAACCGCCTCCACCGGCTGTATTTGGACAATCGTATTCTCGACCACTACCACGTCCATGACCGTCGGGAAAAAGCAATCCAACGCCTGCTCAGGAAACGCACTGATCGGCCCGCTCACGTCGGCACTCACTCCAAATACAGAGGAGATGGTTCACAACTTCCGCTGTGGTCCGGGCATTCAGGAGGGAAACTGAGCGTTGCGCTGTGTCGCGAGGTGAACAGCGGAAGGTGCAAGTGCCTCCCGCATGGGACCGCTCTTCTCCGAAGTATCGGCGAGACAGCACCTCGAGGTCCGAGCGATTGCGTGACGACACCACGCCCTGATCCACAGCGAACGCCAGTTGGTCCGTATCAGTGGCCCCAGCACGTCGTCTTGTGGGCTGTGTCACCACATGAACGATCGGGAGTATTGCCTCACCGCGCACCGGTCATTCTCGTTCGTCAAAGACGGCAGCCGAATTTTCCCAGACCCCGGACGCCCTCAGACGGTCGACTGCCGGTTGGACGCATCGTCTCGCAGGGCGTCACAGAGACGCCGGTGGAGGGCCTCGAAAGGGAGCGTAGCATATGTCTCGCCCGTCAGCACCAACAGGGGATCGGCGTACTCCTGCGGACGTCGGCTGGTCCCTTTGCGGGTCTCCGGCGTCACGAACACGACGGCGCGCATGAATTCATGTTCGCCCTTCGCATATGCTCATTATGCGAATCAGGGGTTGAGCCTTCTTCCTGCAGCGTCCCGAAAAATTCCACTCTTGGCACGTCTCCCGAATGCTTTCGGGATCAGGATCTTTTCGAATATTGGCGATTGCTCACGTCAAAAAGATCCCGCATCTGGGAAGCCACGCTTCCCTTGTGCGGAATGACGAAATTCGGAATTTTTCGGGACGCAAAGACAACCGAATTAGCTGTCTCGATTCAACTCCTGATTCGCATTCATTTCAGTACCTGTTTCAATTCGACGTCCCGTTCTCCCATTCTCACCTGAACTGGAGTGCCCGCCCCCACCATCCGCAGGGGCCCGTCTCGGACGACGCCCCGGTGCCTCCGCCCCCTCCTCAGCACAGTTCTCTACTCCGTCTCCGGCTCGCCCTCGCTGTTCCCGGACGCGCTCCTCTCGAACGGCGGCTCCTCCCGCGTGAGGGTTCCGTCGGGCTGCTCGTAGTAGATGTGTCCCCCGATGGAGTAGACGTTCGGAATGCCCTGCGCCCGGTTTTCTTCCTGCGCGCGGCGGACGGCCCGGTTGCCGATGCGGGTGAACTCAACCAGTTCCC
>CAZSBW010000639.1:0-1620 GCA_964604815.1 uncultured Salinivenus sp.
TCGAGACCACCGACGTCATCGAACGTGATATGGGGTGTCTCCGCGACGTACTCACGCATCGACGACGGATCGACGGCGGTCAGCGCGACTTCGAAGTCAGCTTTTCGGACGGAAAGTTCGTTACGGGACTCCCGGTCCCGAAGGGCTCTCATCGCTGCTTCGGTGGCGAGCGAGTGGATGTCGGCCCCGACGAACCCGTGTGTCCTGGCCGCGAGGTAGTCGAGATCGACGTCATCAGCGAGTGGCATGCCGCGGGTGTGGACCTCCAGAATCTCGCGACGGCCCGTCTCGTCTGGCGCGCCGATCTCGATTTCGCGATCGAACCGGCCGCCGCGGCGCAACGCCGGATCCAGGGCGTCCACCCGGTTCGTCGCGCCGACAACGATGACTTGCCCGCGCGATTCGAGCCCGTCCATGAGCGTCAACAGCTGGGCGACGACCCGATTTTCCATGTCCGCGTCCTCGTCGCGCGTGGCGGCGATCGAGTCGATCTCGTCGATGAAGACGACAGCGGGCTGGTTATCGATCGCCCGGTCGAACGTCTCCCTGAGTCGCTCTTCGCTCTCGCCTTTGTATTTCGAGACGATCTCGGGACCGTCGATCACCTCGAAATGGGCGTCGACCTCGTTGGCGACCGCCTTCGCGATGAGGGTCTTGCCGGTCCCGGGGGGACCGTACAGCAACACACCGGACGGCGGATCGATACCGAGCTTTCGGAACAACTCCGGCTCCGAGAGCGGTAACTCGATCATCTCTCGGACCTGTTCGAGTTCCTCGTCCAGCCCACCGATGTCTTCGTAGGTTGCCTCAGGCGTGGAATCGACTTCAGCGCTTTCGACTGGCATTGACCGCGCTGATCGCGATCCGTCGTCGTCGGACTCGTTTGGCGGGTTCCGTTCTCGAACCCGGACCGTCGTGTTGCCCGTAACGCGGACGGTTCCATCGGGCGTCGTTTCGACAACTGTCGCCCGGACACCGGGGCGTTCGAGCCGGATCTGCTCACCGGTCTGGAGCGGCCGATCGCGGAGATCAGTCGCGATCGCTTCGAGCAGTTCGTCGTTGGCAGCCACGGGGACCCCGACGACGACGCGGTCCGCTTCGTCGACCGAGATGGGAGAGACAGCGACTGTATCGCCGATATTAACCCCGGCGTTGGTGCGCGTCTCGGCGTCGATCCGAACAGTCCCGTCGGACCCACTGGCAGGCCAGACCTTCGCAACCGCGGGCCGTTTACCGTCGATAACGACGGTGTCGCCGCTCAACACGCCGAGCGAACGCCGTGCTGATTCCGGCAGCCGAGCGACCCCCCGACCGGCGTCCCGTTTTTTAGCACCTTTCACAGTCAGTGTGACCTGCCGGGCCATGGGTATCTGTCGGGCCGCCGCCCGCTTTACGGTTCCGGCGTCGGGGCAACGGTTATACCGTGTCATATCTCACTCCCATACATGGTCGAGACCACAGAGCGTGACGGAACGACGTGGTACGAGTGCGAAAAGTGTGGCATGCTGTTCGACGACCGCAGCGACGCCGAGCAACACGAGGAGAACTGCGACGCGGAGGATCCGAGCTATATTCAGTGATACGGGTCGTTTCGGTAATTAGTGGTAATCGTCAGCACCG
>CAZSBW010000640.1:0-1617 GCA_964604815.1 uncultured Salinivenus sp.
GGGACGTTCAGCGAGTCGGTCGGGAGAGATCTACGTATCGCCGCCCGGCTGCTCCTGCCGAGAGCTCCCCTGATCCCTTTCCGCGCGAAGGCGACTCAGGTGGCGGTCGACCTGGCGGACAGGGGGGAGGGGCGTGCGGGCATCGAGCGAATCCCTGTATTCCGAGTACTTGGACTCGAACGTATCCCGGGCCGCCGTGAGGAGCGACTCGGCCTGCGCGTAGTGGCCGCGTCGAAGGTGGATAAGTCCCAGCCCAACATTGGTATGGGCGAGGTCGGTGGAAAGGGCATCGACGGAGAGGTCTACGGAGTCGGCTGTAAGCACTGCGCGGCTGTTGCGCAACAACGGAAACGCCCGCCGATTTTCGCCGCGGAGAGCAAGGCAGCGAGCGAGAACGCCCTCGAAGGCACGCACGTACGTTTCGGGCCAACCTGAATTTGTAATAATCCGCACGCCCTCCCGCAGGAGAGCTTCGGCCGCGGGGAGGTTGGTTCCTCGGAAAAGTAGAACTTCTCCCAGTGCATGGGCCCACTTGCCGACGCGCCAGTGGTTCGACGGGTGGTGAGCCCGCACGGCGCGGAGCTGTTCTCGATGCGCCCGTTCGGCGGCCGCGAAGTCGCCCTGCAGTTCGTGGGCAAAGCTCAGGTTGTTACCCCGGGTCACAAGGGTCTGGGGATGCGCCGGACCAAGCTGGTTCTCGCGGATTCGCAGTGCCTCCCGCCAGAGCCGTTCTGCTTCCACGGGGTCGCCCCATTCCAGAAGGTAGACCGCCGCAAGATCGTTCAGAGTCTGAGCCAGGTCGAGAGAGTCGGCCTGATGGCGCTCCGCAGCAATCACCTCGCGGTACAAGCGCTCAGCCTCGTCCGGTGAGCCGCTCTCGCGTAGGACGTACGCCAGTGTGTGCTTCGCGTCCACGGTACTTTCGTGATCGGGACCGTGTAGCTGTTGTCGAAGGGCGAATGCACGACGGGCGGCCGTCTCCGCCGAGTCAATCGATCCCGCGTGCCGGAGAGTTTCGGCCAAATTGGCGAACACGTCGGCGGCTCGGAGGCTATCGGATCGGCTCCAAGACGAGGACCGCTCCGGAAGAAGAGACCGGGCCGACTGGTACCGAGTTCGCGCCCCCTCCCACTGGTACTCGGACGAGCGGAGGTCGCCGAGGGCCGCGAGGACGTGTGCGCGGCGCGAGGGGTCGTGGATGTCGCTGCGACGATGAAGAGAGAGGACCCGCTGAAGGAGGGAGTCGGCCTGTCCGTAGTTGCCAAGTCCGTGGTGTGCTTCCCCCATGGCCTGGAGCATCTGGGCTCGCACGACCGGCTGCCCCTCCAGCTCCGAGACCTGATTTTCGCCCCGCCGCAGGAGGGTGCGGGCCGTGACGGTGTCCTGCTCCTGGTACGGATTGCTCGCTTCGAAGAGCCCGACGAGAAATTCCGACACCTGCTCGGCGGTCTCCGCCTCCGTGCGCGCCCGGTTCCGCTGCTCGGCGAGGCGGTTGGCCTGCACCGTCACCGTGATCGCGTAGGCCCCCACGAGGAGCGCGATGACCACCCCGGCGCCGACCATCGTTCGGTTCCGAGACACGAATTTCCACGCCCGGTACCCGAGGGTTGCAGGCCG
>CAZSBW010000641.1:0-1605 GCA_964604815.1 uncultured Salinivenus sp.
GGAGCTCGTCGGACGTGAAGTAGGTGTAGGGGGAGTCGTGCTGGTAGAAGCGGCCCACCGCCGGGTCCCGGAAGAGCACGCACCCGCACCCGTAGGGCTGAAGGCCGTGCTTGTGCGGGTCGACGGCCACCGAATCGGCATGCGCGATGGCCTCGAAGGGCGCCTCCGGAAAGCCGTCGAGAGAGGGAGCCGCGTCCGCGGCCATCAGCCGAAAGAAGCCGCCGTACGCGGCGTCGACGTGGACGCGGGCGTCGTGGGCGTCGCAAATCGGCATTGCCTCATCGATCGGGTCGACGCTCCCCAGGCCCGTCGTGCCCGCGGTGAGGACGACGGTCCCGACGGCGTTGTTCTGAAGGACATTCGCCAGGGCGTCGAGGTCCATGCGTCCCCGGGCGTCGGTCGGCACCGTAACGACGTCCAGATCCAGCACCTCGCTCATGCGGCCGTGGGTGTAGTGCGCGTCGGCGCTGACGGCGAGTCCCTGCTCCGGATGGCACTCGCGGGCCACCCAGAGCGCCTCGAGGTTGGCGACGGTGCCGCCGCCGGTGAGGTGGCCCAGCGTCTCCGCCGGCAGGCCGAGCATGTCGGCGAGGGCGGCCACGACCTCCTGCTCCATCTGACTGGTGGGCGGTCCGCCGTCGAGGGCGTGATTGTTGGGGTTGATGCGCTGGGCGGCCACGTACGCGGCGATCGCCACCGGGTGCGGCGGCTTCAGCATCTGCCCTGCGTACCGAGGATGGTGGAAGGGATAGTTGCCCTCCAGGCGCTCCAGGTAGTCGTCCATCGCGGCATCGAGGCGGTCGGGGTCGACGCCGAGCGACGGGTGACGGTCGAACGCGCCCCAGGACGCCTCCCAGTCGTCCACGTGCTGGAGGGCGCGGTGAACGAGGGCGTCGATGGACGGGTAGGGTTGGTCGGGCACGGGGACGGGAGGGGCGAAGATTGGAAATTTGAAGAGTGGGGGGCGTACCGGGTCGAGTAGGACCCTCAGTCGGGAAGCGCCGCCGTTTGTTCCCATTCGCGGAAGCGGTCGAGTTCGTCTCGGACGCGGTGGACCACCGTCGTGATTATCGTCACGTCGTCCACGAAGCCCAGGGCGCCGAGCGCGTCCGGGATCACGTCGGCGGGCACGACGAAGTAGAGAAGCGCGCCCACGATGAGGACCAGGGGTGTCCAGGAGACGCGCCGGTACGAACGGTCCACCCAGCGGAGCACCAGACGCATCATCGTGCGAAGGTCCGTCCACACCGCCGAAAGCACGTCCGAGTGCGTGAGCATGCGCTCGTAGGCCCTCCGGACGAGCAAGACCACCCGGAAGCGGCGCTGGAGCACCCGCGACGCGGCGTCCCGGAGGAGGGCGACGATGTCGGAGGCGTCTGCCTCCACCGAGAGATCTTGGACGGACGACCCGGACGGCGGGAGTTGTTGGGACATAGAAAAAGGGGCTGGGGGAAGGAACGACGACGCCTCACGTTCGATGCTATAGAGGCACGGGGCGAAAGTCAACCCATGCCCTTTGGCGCTGCAGAATCAAGCAATCCCATTGAGGTGAAGTCAATGGTGTGAAGTTGTTTTCGTAGAGGCATTCCCCTGACTTTGACACCG
>CAZSBW010000642.1:0-1602 GCA_964604815.1 uncultured Salinivenus sp.
GCACCGAGCGGGTGAATCCCGTCCCGTTGAGGCTTCTCCACTCCACCGCGCCCGGCGCGGTTCCGGTCGAAGCGACGGACTGTTCGTACGGGAAGTGCCCCCTCCGTCCGCCATTGCGTCGCATCGAGCGAAGCCGAGATGCCTCCCCAAAGGCTGGCGGCACCGAGAGGGGACCGCCTGTTCCGATGAGGCTTCTCCATTTCGCCCTGCCTGGGCGGCAGGGCTCCAGTCGAAGCGACGTGTTGTTCGTACGAATCTGCCTCCCCTGCCCGCTACTGCGTCTCGTCGAGCGAGGCAATCCGAGATTGCCAGAGTCGAGATGCCTCAACAGGAGGTCGCCAGTTCGTTCGGCACAGGGGAACGGTCCCTGCTGGCGACGGGTTCGATTGATTCACTCGCTGTCATGACTGTCTCCCCGACTCGTCGATGTCCTCCCCCTTCTCCGGCTCCAACCGCCGCATCGCCACCTTCGCGGGCAAGGTGCTGGCGTTCTACGGCCTCTGGTACGTGCTGTACGACCTGTGGCTGCTGCCGGACGGAACGGTCGATCGCTGGCTCTCGCTCAACGTGGCGTGGGTGAGCGGAGCGCTGCTCGACGGGCTCGGCTTTGAGGTGTTCGTGGAGGGGCGTGGGCTCGCCCTGCCCGGCGTACCGGGTGTCCGCATCGCCAATGGCTGCAACGGCCTCTCCACCCTCGGCCTTTTCGTCGGCTTCGTGTTCGCCTACCCCGGCTCGGCGTGGCGACGCGCCTGGTTCATTCCCCTGGGCGTGCTCGCCGTCTACCTCACGAACGTGGCCCGCGTGATCGCAATGGTGCTGAGCCAGAAGTACTGGCCCGCGGCCTTCGAGCCGCTGCACGGCTTCGGGCTCACCACCATCTTCTACGTCGTCGTGTTCGGCCTCTGGGTGCTGTGGACGAACTACGGCGGCGACCCCGCCTCGACCACCGGCGACGCCGACCCTCCCGCCGATTCGACGGACCCGGCCCCGGCCGTCTCGGCCTCCTGACGAATCCGGAGCAGAGAATTGGGGATGGGTAGTGAGAACGAGCGGGCGCGCCGGTCTCGCTCGCTTCCGCCGATGCCTCCGCCCGCCCCCATTCTCTTCCTCTTTCTCACGCACCCGCTCTCATGCGCTCGTGGCTCCACCGCATCGGCCTCGCCGGGCTGCTCCTCGCGGCCTACCTGTGGGCGTGGACGCCCGCCCGCACCGCCTGGACCCATTGCAGCGCTGCGCTTCTGGAACACGCGGTGGACGCAGCCGCGCGAAACGGGACGGTTTCCGGTTCGTCCGGCGGACACGTTCTTCGACTCGCGCTGAGCGACGCGTCGGCGAAGTATACAGCCCCGGCGGGCGTCAAATTTTTGCTGCCGGCGGGCTTTCTTATCCTCGTGGCACCGCGACGGCCCCGCCTCGGCGCCTTCTTCGCCGGGCACCTGGGTCTTGGGTTGCTCGCCCTGGCGCTGCTGGGGGGGGGCGCCGCGGGCCTGCCCGGCGGATTCGGCCTTTGCCGCTTCGTGCAGTCCTACGGAGTCGACGCCTACAGCCTCGCCGTGCCGGTGCTCGTGTGGGCCCATCATCGCTCAGGCAGTCGGCGCTGAA
>CAZSBW010000643.1:0-1601 GCA_964604815.1 uncultured Salinivenus sp.
GATCCGGCAAAACACCTCGCGGTAGGACGTCTCGGCCCAGGAGGTCTCCAATCGAACCCGGAGCTTCTCCGGCAAAAGCCTCATCCCGTCGAAAAGCCCTTGCTGGCGGGGATCCTCGTTTCGTTGAAACATCGCTTCGCTACAGGTGCGGGAAACAGACTGGTCGATAGATAATCTACGAAATCACAACCCTTTTTTCAGTAGACCCAGCAATGAGGGACGAAAAACGGCTTCCGCCAACGGTCAAAAAGATTCCTCGGCTCTGGCGATCAAGATCGCCTCGCTCGGAATGACGTAATGTTCTTTCGCTGGTCTACTTAAAAATTTGCTGTCGAAGGGGGCAGCTCCTCTGCCGCCGACGGGGAATACGGTCGGAAAAGCGCGGAGGAGAGGGCGAATGGGTGAGGAGCGCGCGGTCGTCCTGCTCCGATAGAGCGCGAAGACGAGCTGGTCGCGTCGAGTTGCGATTGCCGTGGGTGGGAGCGGAACGTTAGAACTGAGTCGTCAGAAGGAGGAGTCGCTGTCGAAAAGCTTCAGCTCTGCAGGCGTCCGTGAAGGACCGTCGTGGCCTGGCCGGACAGCGCTACACGGTCGGCCTCCGGTGTGTCTAGGTGAACCCGGACTGTCCCCCCGCGCGATGAGACCTGGCGGCCGGTAAGTGCCGTTCGACCCGTCTGCGCGGCCCAGTACGGCCCCAGCGCGCAGTGGGCCGAGCCGGTAACTGGGTCCTCGGGCACGCCCACGCCGGGCGCAAAGAAGCGCGACACGAAGTCGATCTCTGTGCGGTCGGACGCCGCGGTGACGATGACGCCGCGGCCGTCGAGGTTTGCGAGAGCGGTCATGTCGGGGGCGAGGGCCTGCACGTCGTCCTCGTCGTCGCACCGGACGAGGAGGTCTCGCGCGCTCATTCCTACGTAGAGGGGCGCTGCAAGGTCGAGGGCATCGAGGAGGGCCGGCGGCGGATCGACGGGCGATGGCGGATCGGCGGGGAAGTCCATTGTGATCCAGTCGGCGTCTCGGGTGGCGGTGAGCAGTCCGCTCTCTGTTTCGAACCGCGCTTCTGCCGCCGGCGCCCGCAGGCCTTCGGTCCAGAGCACGTGGGCGCTTGCGAGTGTCGCGTGGCCGCAGAGGTCCACCTCGTCGGTCGGCGTAAACCAGCGGAGTCGGTAGGTGCCGTCGGCCTGCGGGCGTAGGAAGGCCGTTTCCGACAGGTTCATCTCGGCGGCCACGTCCTGCATCCACTTGGCGTCGCGGGGGGCGGGCAGGAGGCACACGGCGGCCGGATTGCCCGCGAACGGAGCGTCGGTGAACGCGTCGACCTGATAAAGGGAAACAGCCATGGTCTTACTAACACTGAATGGATCTCTACCGATCTGTGTGACTTTTCGAGACGAATCCCCGGACGCTCCCCACACGAGAGGTGCTTCGAAGGAACGACAGAACACCCCCTCCGGCCTCGAAGAAACGACCGCTCGGAACAGTCCCGAAACGAAACGTCCGAAATTTCTCGTGTTCGAGCGAGGCAAGAGGAGCGCACACGCTCCGGGATTGCCAAGCGAGTTTGAGAATGGGGATCTCGATCCCCTTCAGTGGAGTGGAGG
>CAZSBW010000644.1:0-1601 GCA_964604815.1 uncultured Salinivenus sp.
AGGGCGTTGGCGGGGTTGTCCACCGCGCCGCCGTAGTTGCCGGAGTGGAGGTCGCGGTTCGGGCCCTGCAGCGTAATCTCGGCGTAGGCGAGGCCGCGGAGGCCGTAGACGATCGACGGGGTGTCCTCCGAGAACATGGCCGTGTCGGAGATGAGGACCACGTCGGCGTCGAGCTGCTCCTGGTTTTCCTCGATGAACGGGCCGATGGCCATTGAGCCGGTTTCTTCCTCGCCCTCGATCACGTACTTGAGGTTGACCGGCGGCTCGCCCTCGCCCTGCAGGTACGCCTCGGCGGCCTTGGCGTGCATGAACATCTGCCCCTTGTCGTCGCAGGCGCCCCGGGCGTAGATGTCCCCGTTCCGGCGCGTGGGCTCGAACGGGTCGGTGTCCCACTCCACGAGCGGGTCGGGCGGCTGTACGTCGTAGTGGCCGTACACGAGCACCGTGGGCTTATCGGGGTCGGTCACGTGCTCGGCGTAGACGATGGGGTGGCCGTCGGTGATCACGACCTCGCTTTCGGCCATGCCGATCTCGTTGAAGTGATCGGCCAGCCACTGGGCGGCGCGGTTCACGTCGTCGGCGTAGGCCGAGTCGGTGCTGACGGAGGGGATGCGGAGGAGGTCTTCGAGTTCGCCGACGAACCGGTCGAAGCGGTCTTCGGCGTAGGAGAGGGCGGCGTCCATGCGTCTGAGTGTGGCGTTTGGAGTTCGGAGTGTTAGGGACACGGTCGAACCGGGGAGCAGGACCAGATCGAATCAGTCCATTTTTCTGGAAGCTGTCATGAGTTGGAAGTCACGAGAGAGTGGCGTTCGATCGCTTGGATCGTTTCCACAGGGAGGAGAAAAGGATACAAGCAGTCTGCCGTACTTCTCAACCGAGCTTCGACACGTAATACGAAATACGCAATAGAATCCTCTTAAATGGTGCAAGCCGGTCAGGCCTCTGGTTTCCGGGCGTAGAGGAGGAGGCGAGGGCTTTCGTCAGTGTAGGGGGCGCCATGGTAGTCGCCGTACGTGTCGACCGGATCGAGGCCCACGGCGTCGTACATCCGGCGGAAGTCGTCGAGCGTGAAGAGACGCACGCTTTCGCGGTACGTTTCGGTTCGATCGTCGTGGTCGATGGTGATCCGCTTGTTGATGCGTCCGTCTTCGATCCAGCGGCGCTGCTCGATGGTGACGCCGTTGACGGTGTGGGTGTCGGACGGTTCGAGTGTGTCGCGCACCTGCGGGGCATTGAGGAAGTCCTGCAGGAACCAGCCGCCGGGCCGGAGGGCGGTAGTCATGGCCGCCAGGGCGCGCTGGTTCTCGGGATCGGCCTCGAAGTAGCCGAACGTGGTGAAGAGGTTGACGACGCCGTCCGCGCAGCCCTGGCACGCCGGATCGCGCATGTCGCCCTGCACGAAGGTCACGTCGAGGTCCGACCGCGTCTGCTCGCGGGCCTCGGTGATGGCTGCTTCGGAGAGGTCCACGCCGGTGACGCGGTAGCCGCGGCGGGCAAAGATGCGGGCGTGGCGACCCCGCCCGCAGCCGATGTCGACGACGTGGGCCTCCGGATCGGGATCAATTTCGCGCTCGACGAGGTCCACCAGCTGCTCGGCTTCG
>CAZSBW010000645.1:0-1599 GCA_964604815.1 uncultured Salinivenus sp.
TTGGACAGAAGGTACTGTTTGTCGGACTGACTCAGGGGATCGTCGCCCGACGGCGTATTGTCGCCAACGGTCACGTCCGATTCGCCGGGGGCGGTCAGGCTGGAGGCCGTCTTCAGCGTGATCGACGGGTCGAGGGGGTATTGCTGGTCGTCGTAGAGCCACAGAATGAAGCCGCGCCCGTTGATGAGATCCGTGCTCGGGCCCGTGACTTCCGTCCACCCGGTTCCGCTGCCCTGCACGTCCCCGCCCGGATTGGTGTACGCCATGCTCACCGAAAAGTCGATGAACGTCGCCCCGTTGCCCCGCTGCAGGTCCCCGGCGGTGGCGCCCGTCGCGGGCAGGCCCAGGTAGCGCCAGCCCTGGTCCTTGCCGTCGGCGCCGCCGGTGTTGCCCGTGATGGTTAGTTTATTGGCGACGAGCGGGCTGTTTTCCGTGTCGGTGGTGGCGAGGGTGATTTCCTGGCCGTCCGTGAGGGTGAGGCCGCTGAAGGTGATTTCGTCGCCGTTGGCGATTGTGGGGTCGCTGCTGTTGACCTTACTCCAGTTCGTGCCGGGCGAGGCGTCAGCGGCCCGCTCGACCAGCACGTAGTTGCTCGCCGTTCCCGCCGGCCCCACCAGCCCGGCCTCCGAGAGGTCGATCGTCACGTCCGCCGTGATGGCCGCATTGGCGTCGTTGCTCCGGTCCACGTACCAGGCCCGGTCCGACCGCGCCTCCAGCGTGCCGCTCACGCCGCTAATGTCGGACGTGGTGGCGGCGTTGGCCGCCGTGCGGTGGCCCGCCAGCAGGTAGTCGCCGTCCTCCACGCCTTTGACCAGGTTGAACCGGAGCCCGTCGGTCTCACCGGCCGAGTGCAGGGACCCGGTGCTCGATTGCCCGACGCCGAAGACGCCGCGGTCGTAGTCGCCGTTGCCGCCGTCATCCCCGGCGTATTTGTCCCCGGAGCTCAGCGCAATGTCGTACTTGGCGGACAGGTAGTTCTGGATGAGGATGCGCTGCACGTCGGTCAGCGTGCTCGAAAAGGTGAGGACCTCGCCAATGTCTCCGCTGATCTCATCACTGCTGTTGATGTCATCCCCGACGACGTAGTCACTGAGTGTGCCATTCACCGGCGCACTCTCACTGTTGACTTGGCTCCCATTCAGCCGAATCCGGGCCGTGCTACTCGACTGGTCGGCCCCAAAGATCACAAAGCCGGACTCCGTACCGGCATTTCCATTCGCTGAGCCTCCGCCGAAGCGGTTGTCCCCATCGTAATACTCGAGCTGATCTCCGGGCAGATAGAGGGCATTTCTGGTGCTGGGACTTCCCGTGCCCGACGCGGCCTCAAAAACCCCCCCTTTCCCTAAGTTATTATCGCTGACATTTCCATTCGCCACTGCAAAGTACGTGGCACCTCCCGAAATCGAGAGGGTGCCGGTCATGCGCTTTCCGTCCGTCCCGTCGAATCGGACCATCGGGCGTCCGTTGGCAGCGGATACCGAGGACTGGTACGTGGGAGCCGTCCCGGCCGAGGCGTCGTTGTCGTTTCCGCTCGTGTCCGGCCAGGTGCCCAGGGTCTGGCCGTCGGTGGCGATGGAGTCGGTGATGGCATCCGCGCGG
>CAZSBW010000646.1:0-1586 GCA_964604815.1 uncultured Salinivenus sp.
GTACCTCGCAAGCCCGTCTCGCCGAGCCCGACTCTCCCCTGGGCGTCTTTCTCTTCGTCGGGCCCAGCGGGGTTGGCAAGACGGAAACGGCGCTCCAGCTGGCCGAACTGCTCTTTGGGGGCGAACGGTTCCTCACCACCATCAACATGTCGGAGTACCAGGAGCGGCACACCGCCGCGCAGCTGAAGGGCTCCCCGCCCGGCTACGTGGGGTACGGGGAGGGCGGCGTCCTCACCGAGGCGGTGCGCCAGCGGCCGTACTCGGTGGTCCTGCTCGACGAGATCGAAAAGGCGCACCGCGACGTCATGGACCTGTTCTACCAGGTCTTCGACAAGGGCTTCATGCGCGACGGGGAGGGCCGGGAGATCGACTTCCGCAACACGGTGATCATCATGACCTCCAACCTGGCGGACGACACGATCACGCAGCTCGCTCAGGAGAACGAGGAGCGCCCCGCTCCCGATGAGGTGCGGGAGGCCATCCACCCGATCCTGGTGGAGCACTTTCAGCCGGCGCTGCTCGGCCGCATGCGGGTGGTCCCGTACTATCCGCTCGACACCGAGACCATGCGGGGCGTCACCGAACTCAAGCTCGGGGAGGTGGGCGACCGCCTGGAAGAGGCCCACGGCATCGACTTTACGTACGAGCCGTCCGTCGTGGACCGCATCGCGGCCCGCTGCACACAGGTTGACGCTGGGGCCCGCAATATTGACTTTATTATGAACCGGACGGTCCTGCCGGAGGCCGCGCAGGCCCTCATTCCCCGCATGGCCGACGAGGAGATGCCGTCCCGCCTCACGCTGGGAATCGACGACTCCGTCGACTAGTTCCCCTGAGACTCCCCTCTCGCCGCCCCCGTTGACAGAGACGCTGTATAGCCCCAATGCCTTCGACAAGCGAGCGGGCCGCCAACGCCGCGCTCTACTTTTTCGAGTCGTCCGCGCTGCCCTCCGGCGCCGTGCAGGTTGTCCGCTTTGAGGGGACGGAAGGCATCTCGCGGCTGTACGAGATGACCGTGCAGCTCGTCTCCGAAAACCCGGACCTCAGCCTCGAGAGTGCGGTCAACAAACCGGGCACCCTCACGATGATGCGGGAGGGCGGGGAGGCCGTCTTCAGCGGCCTCGTCACGAACTTTTCCCTGCGCGGGGGCACGGCCGACTCCGTGACCTACCAGGCCACCCTCCGTCCTCACCTCTGGCGCCTGACGCTCAGCGAGCACACCCGCATCTTCCAGGACATGACGGTGGAGGACATTCTGGCGCAGGTGTTCGACGAAGGGGGGGTCTCGTCCTACGAGTTTCGGCTGCAGGGGTCGTACTCGCCCCGCGAGTTCTGCGTGCAGTACCAGGAGACGGACTTCAACTTCGCGAGCCGCCTGATGGAGTTCGAGGGCATGTACTATTTCTTCGACCACCAGAGCGGAAGCGAGACGCTCGTCATTACCGACAGCAAGGCGAACCATGAGAAGATTTCGGCCCCCTCGTCCATCAGTCACCACCAGGGAGCCGGAGGGATGGTGAAGCGGGAGGGGGAAACCGTGCACAAGGCCGCGCTGCAGGAGCGAGTCGTTACGGGGAAGGTCAAGC
>CAZSBW010000647.1:0-1585 GCA_964604815.1 uncultured Salinivenus sp.
GAGGCACAGAACGTGTCGCTGACGTTTCACCCGCCCGGCACAGCGTGCGTCGGGCCGTTCGACCGGGCGGGTGTGGTCCGAATTTTAGAGGAGCTCGTCGAAAATGCACTCGCCGTCACCGACGCCGGGGACGCTGTCCGGGTTGCGATTCGGGCGAAGGGGGAGATGGCCGAGATCGAGGTGACCGACACGGGGCCGGGCATCCCGGTCTCCTTCCAGCCCCGAATGTTTGACGCCTTTGCCCAGAGCGAGGTAACCAGCGGCTCGCGCTTTCAGGGCGCCGGGATCGGTCTGACGATCGCAAAGGGCCTCGTCGAACTTATGGGCGGCACCGTCGAGGTGCAGAGCAAGATAGGGGCGGGCACGACGATCACGGTCCGGCTGCCGAGGGAGTAACGGTTTGCCACCGGCCAAAACGAAGGAGTCCCGTTCCGTTGCCCGCGAGGGGGACGCCCCTCCTCTACGAATGAACCGACCCGACCGGCCATGCCCCCTGCCCGCTTTCCACCGCGCGTTGGACTCCGGGTCAGCGACGACGGCACCACGATGGGCACGGTGCAGCAATTCGCCGATCGCCTGGGGTTGTCTCCCTCGGACGTACGGGCGTGCCTCCGGCGTCACGACGCCCTCGTCGGTCGGATGGGGACGGGACTGACCGAGCTCCTCGTCGTGCGGGACCGAGGCATAAGAGCTCTTCTCCAGTGTGCTGCCCGCACCGGAAAATCCCAGTCACACTGACGTTGCCTAAGTGGATCCGCAGAAGTACGTTAGTTCAAAAGTCATTCTGAGCGACCGACGAACGGTGAGAGGAGGGAGTCGAAGGGGCCCGAAGGGTCATCCTCTGGGAATCTCTTTGAATCAGGCGGATGCCGCTCGTGACCCTCGTTTCCGCCATCCTTTGAAGAGATTCCTCGACTCTGGCAATCTCGGATTGCCTGCTCCGCTCCGCTCGGAATGGCGATTTTTAAAGTTGTTTTGCCCGACCTACTTAATTCTGCGTATAATTCCTTCGCTTGTCCTATGTCTTCGACGCCGACACTTGGCATTGACCTCGGTGGGACGAAGGTCGAGGCCGCTTTGGTGGATGCCGTCGGGCGGGTCCTTCAGTCGCACCGTCACCCCACCGATGCCGAGCGCGGGGCCGACCGCGTCCTCGACGACATCGTAGAGTGTGTCAGCGAGTGCCTCGCCGGGGCTTCAGACCGCGCTGCGGCCGCCGGGATCGGGGTGGCCGGTCAGGTCGACGCCGAAGAGGGCCTCGTACGTACGGCCCCGAACCTCGGCTGGACCGACGTGCCTCTGCAGGATCGTCTGGAGGCGGCCCTTGACCTGCCGGTTGCGGTCGCCAACGACGTGCGTGCCATCACGTGGGGCGTCTGGCAGCACGGGGCCGGTCAGGGCGTCGATGACCTGGTCGTCGTCTTCGTTGGGACCGGCATCGGGGGCGGGGTGGTGAGCGGGGGCGAGGTGCTCACTGGTCATCAGGGCACGGCGGGCGAGCTCGGACACATTCCCATCGTGCCCTTCGGCCGCTCCTGCCACTGCCCCAACCAGGGCTGCTGGGAGGCGTACGCGGGCGGCTGGG
>CAZSBW010000648.1:0-1584 GCA_964604815.1 uncultured Salinivenus sp.
TTTGAACACCGTCCTAATTGCCTCCGTCCGGACGGCCGTTTCTTCGAGGCCGACCGGTCTTTCTTCCGGTTCTTTGAGGCAGGCTACTTAAGCTAAGTAGACCCGCAGAAGTACGTTAGTTCAAAAGTCACGCAGATCGGTGGAACCCCATCCACGTATCCGCACGTCCGGCAGACGGCATTAGGGCCGGTCGGGGGATCGGAGAACGGGGTCTTCTCCACCTCGTTCGAGGCGCTACTCTCCTCCTCCGGATTGAACGACGTGACCCGGTAGTAGTACTTCGTCCCGTTCTCGGCGCTGGTGTCGGTGTAGGCCGCCTCCGAAACGCCCAAAGAGAACACCAGCGTCCTGCAGCTAATCTCAGAGTCCCACAGCGCGACCAATCCGGGTTTCTTACCACATCCCCCTCCAAAAGAACCCCCGCTCCATAGGGCGAAGCGGGACAAGGGTGCTGAACCGTACGGTCGGCCCGTGCCTAATTCTCTGGTCGATCGGGCGGCGATGAGAAGGGCGTCACTTCCTCCTCCCCCGAGGGGTCCCCCTCCTCGTCCGCCACGCCGGTCACCACGTAATAGTACGTCGTCCCGTTCTCGACCTCGGTGTCGGTGTAGCTGGTATCCGAGGCTGTGTCCAGTGGGTCCCCGGAGGCATCAACAACCCCCTCCTCGGTGTCCCGGTACACGTTGTACTCGTCTGCGTCCCCAACGGCTTCCCAGCTTAGACCCACCTCAGTATCTCCTGAGGTGGCCTTCAGCCCGCTCGGAGCGGCCGGGACGACCGTCTCGTCCCCGTCTCCCTCTCCACTGGAGCCGCCCGTGTCACAGCCGGCCGCAAACCCTACCAGCGCCACGGCCAGCACGCCCATGAGAAATGCCTGTACCGCCTGCGTCGATGTGATCGTTCGATTGGTGATGTGCATAGGTCTATGTGCCTCGGTTGAACGAATGTCGGAAAAGTGTCGGAAAGAAAACCCAGGATAGAACCCGGGCAAAACCCAAGATAGAACCCGCGAGAGATAGACCCCGCGAGCCCGGCCCGCCCGGCGCTGCCCCGGGCGAGCCCGCTCGGCAGAAGGGTCTCAAGCACAGCCGCCCTAGCGCACGACCGTGATCTTCTTCGTCAGCGTCCGGCCGCCGGCCTGCAGGCGACCGAAGTACACACCGCTGGCCAACTGGTCGGTTTCGAGACGAACGGTATGGCGCCCGGCTTTCTTCCGCCCGGCCTCCAGGGTCGCCACCTGCCGGCCCAGCACGTCGTAGACGCGGAGGGTGACGTCCGTCTCCTCCGGCAGGGCGTACTCGACAGTGCCCTGTTGCCGCACCGGGTTCGGATACGAGGTCAAGCTCACCTCCTCCGGCACCACCTCCCCGGCCTTGCCTTCGACGTAGTTCTTCGTGCCAATCGCCAGCTTGAGCTCCGTTGTCTCGCCCTCCGGGTCGACGGTTACTGTCTCCTCCCGTTGGAGGTCATAGGTTTCTCCGGACGCAGGGTGGAGCAGGGCCGCCGATTGTCCGCCGAGTGCATCTAGATTCTCGGCGGAAAGCTCGACGGGCCCCTCGACTCGCCGCGTCACGTCCAGAGCGA
>CAZSBW010000649.1:0-1580 GCA_964604815.1 uncultured Salinivenus sp.
GAGCAGATTGGAAAGGTCGCCGTGGTCCATCCCGATGCGTAATTCACGACCGTCCCGCTCGTGCTGTCCCTCCTCCGCTACGCCGCTGATTGCGTGCTCGTCGGGACGTACGGCAACGCCCTTGGCCTACACCTCACTTCAATCCAGCCCTCGACTTCGCGGCGTAGTCAGAACGGTGCAATCCGGACCTGATTGCCAGCTATGACGGCCGGTGGCGGGGGACTCACGTTTTGAGAATGGGCGAGGCTACTCTCCGTCGAGGGGCTGGTACACGGCTGCGTCGAAGGGCACACGGTCCGAGGTCCAGTTCATCGTGAGGCGACAGAGGATGCGGAAGTGAATGGGAGCGGGCGACGGATTGACGCGGACGACCTCCACCGACGAGTTTGCCATTTTCCCCCACGACAGCTGGGCCAGTTCCCGGGCGAGGTACCGGGGGAGGTAGCCCATCAGGTGTTTGGGGTACTCTTCCCGTTCGGCGGTGCGGAGCATACAGGCGTCCGTATCGTGCTCGTTCTGTACGTCCGGCATCAACCGGAGCGGGTCGCCCGGCTTCAGTTCCTGGACGCGCTCAATCGCGCAGGATGATTGGTGACGGAGGCCCCGTACGAAGAAGTGAACGACGTACGCGTCTTCGTTCAGCTGTTTCGGATAGGGGAAAATCTCCAGGGTGTCGGTCACCTGTTCGCCTGTCCGGGCGAGGATGGCGACCGGATCCGCCTCGTCTTTCGGAATGCTCAGCCACTCGACGAAGTCGTCGAACTCGGGGCGGTTTCGGGAAAGCACCTGATTGGCAAAGAGCGGGAAGATCTCGTCCGACTCGTATCTGCGGTACAGGTCGGGGAACGAGACGATGGGATCGAATCCCCGCTCCCGGGCCGCTTCGGCCCCCTTCGTGTATCGAAAGACGTACGTGCCGTTGCTCTGGTCGAGCCGGCCGACCGTGTACCAGCTTCGCTGATCGGGATCCTGCCAGGCCAGAAAGAGCGTTCGGACGTTCTCGGTAGAGGAAGTGGATCGTTCGTCAGAAGTCGAGGTCGAGGAGCGCATCACGGTTGAGGTGTAGTTGCCGGAGGGCGAAATCGATGCTCACGTCAGAAATTCGCGCCTCGGGTATTCGGTCGAAAATCGCTTCCACGGTGGTTGCGTCGATCTCGTCGAGTCGATGAAGCCAGGCGGTAGCCGCTTCGGGATACTGCTCGGCAGCCTGCTGAAAGACCCGCGTGGGGTGTATGGTTTCTTCGACCCCTTCCTCACGGACGAAGGCTGACCGACACCGTTCGACGTAGGCCTCAATTGTTCGATTTTTGTCGTTTGTCGTGAGGCGCTCATGTCGCTCGTCGTCATCGAGTTCCCGACCGAGCGAAGAGGCATGATCGAACGTAGGGGCGAGGAAGCGAACGGGTCCGTCTGGCGTGGACCGTTCCAGGACGCCCCAGTTGTTGTCGTGCCGGTCGGTATTGCCAATCCAGGCGTCAATGAGAAGAAATCCGAGAAACGCCTCCGGCACCGTCGAGACGGCTTCCGGGAGCGGCCAGTCCGGATCCAGCCGCACGTTGAGTTCGTCGTCGCCGAGCACG
>CAZSBW010000650.1:0-1578 GCA_964604815.1 uncultured Salinivenus sp.
TCTACGCGCAGCACCAGGCGGACATGCTGGATCCCGACCAGACGGTGTTCGACGCCGTTCGGGACGTGGCCCCCGACCACTCCAGGACCGAGCTCCGCAACCTGCTCGGCACGTTCCTCTTCACGGGCGAGGAGGCGTTCAAGTCCGTGAGCGTGCTCTCCGGCGGAGAGAAGAGCCGCGTGGCGCTCGCCCGCACGCTCCTCTCGACAGCCAATTTCCTCATCCTGGACGAGCCCACCAACCACCTCGACATCCAGTCGAAGGAGGTCCTCATCGAGGCGCTCCAGCAGTACGAAGGCACCTTCGTGCTCGTGAGCCACGACCGGCACGTGCTCGACGCCGTGGCCGAGAAGGTGTGGCGGATTGGCGGGGGCACGGTGCGCACCTTCCTGGGCAACTACTCCGACTTTCGGTGGCAGGTGGAAGAGGGATCGGCGCGCCCCCTCGAAGGCACGACCGCTGCGGCCCAGGCGTCCGACGCGACGTCCGAGCCGTCGCCCGCCCAAAACGGGCGCGACCGCTCCGACACAAACGACCACTCCGACACAACCGAGGAGTCTGTATCGACGGGGCCGTCCGACGGACGGTTTGCCGATCTCAACTCATATCAGCTGAAGCGCAAGCTGGAAGAGACGGAGGAGAAGATCATGGAGATCGAAGGGCGTCAAGAGGAACTGGAGGCCGCGATGGCCGATCCCGAAGCCTACGACGACAACGGCGGGCGGGCCCGTGAGCTCTCCGACGAATACAACGCACTGAAACGAGAGCTCACGTCACTGTACGAAACGTGGGAAGCCCTCACCGAACACGTCATGGCTCTGGAAGAGGACTGAGAGCTCGTTCAGGAGGTCTCTCTTCTCTCACGGCAGCGTCTCAGTTGCACGTGCCGGTCCAGCAAATGCATGTCACCGTGGCGTGTGGAACCGATTCGCTGCAACCCAAGGGAAGGATTCGTGTACGTGTTGAGCACGCCTATTCGCCACGCCCGATCTGCAACGTATCAACAAATGCTGCATCGTCTCCTCTCTGTTTGTTTGTTCCTCTCTCTTCTTGCTGTCCCCACGTCGGCTCAAGACACCGATCCGTTCATGCGCCATCCGGCCGTGCACCCGGACGGCTCCACGATTGCCTTCTCCTACCAGGGCGACCTCTGGACCGTCTCCGCCAACGGCGGGCGCGCCGAGCGCCTCACCATCCACGAGGCCTACGAAGGACAGCCCCGATGGCACCCCGACGGCTCGCACATTGCGTTCACGAGCGACCGCTACGGCAACGACGACGTGTACGTGATGGAGGCCGGCGGCAGCACGCCGACCCGCCTCACGCACCACTCCACCGACGACGCCCTCGGCGGCTGGACGCCGGACGACAAACTCCTCTTTACAACCCGCCGCACCTACGCGCAGGCCGAGTGGAGCGACGAAATTTATCGGGTGCCCGCCGCTGGCGGCACGCCCGACCGCCTGCTCGACGCCGTGGGCAGCGCTCCCCGCATGTCGCCCGACGGGCGCCTCGTCGCCTTTGAACGCGGGTACAACGGCACGGAGAAGAAAGGCTACGAGGGCCCGGCCGACCGCA
>CAZSBW010000651.1:0-1566 GCA_964604815.1 uncultured Salinivenus sp.
GGTTGAGCACGCAGTTGCTGAGAATGACGTCGAACGTGTCGTCCTCGACCGGCAGGTCTTCGATGTCGCCGATCTCGAAGGTGACGTTGTCGTAGTCCATCTCGGCGGCGTTCGCCCGGGCCTTTTCGACCATCTCCTCCACGAGGTCGACGCCGTGGACGTGCCCGTTGGGACCTACGTCGCGCCGGGCCACGAAGGCATCCATCCCTGCCCCGGACCCGAGGTCGAGAACCCGTTCACCCGGCTGTAGGTCGGCGAAATCGGTCGGCAGGCCACACCCAAGATCGAGGTCGGCGGACGCGGTAACTTCCTCGTCGGCGTCGTAGTCATCGCTCACGTCGACGGCCACCCCGGCGTCGCCACAACAGGAGTCGCCTCCAGTTGCGATGGAACTGTACTTGTCGCGGACGGCGGCCTTCAGTTCGTTGGCGGGTGCGGTAGGTTCGGACATGAGAATGTCAGCAGCTTGGGGAAAGAGACGAGGGATCGACATCGTCGAAAAACGCATCAAGGTCGTCGCGGAGGGCCGCCACCGCACCCGGATCGAGGCAGTAGCAGGTGCGCCGGCCTTCGACGGTCCCCTGCACGAGCCCCGCCTCCTTCAGGGCCTTCAGGTGCTGGGAAACGGTGGACTGGGCCAGCGGCAGGTCATCGACGATCTCCCCGCAGACGCACTCGTCGCGCTCGGCCAGGAGCCGCACGATGGCCAACCGGGCCGGGTGGGCCAAGGCCTTCAGGGTGTCGGCCAGGCGGCGGTCGGTGTCGGAAAAGGAAGCATCGGCCGTCACGGACATGGCACGCGGATTTTTTCATCGTTTATCGTCGATCGGCGATTAATATTGACGATGCCCGTGTTTGTTTCCACACGAGGACATGAACTGTTTGGGAAGCTTTCTCCCTGTCGGGTCCCCCAGACGAACCGGACACGGGAACTGTTCGATGGTGGCTGCCTCCAAATTATGCCCTCGACAATGGCTCTTCGACCGCCCATCTGCCCTCATGAGCATCCTCTCCAGCGTTCCCCGGCACGGCTGGGTTGGGCTCGCGCTCATCGCCGTCACGTGGCCCCTCAACTGGGGCGTCGGGATCGAGGGGTTGCGCACGCACCTTCTCTTCTTTCCGCTCTGGCTGGGGTACGCGCTCGCGGTGGACGCCCTCGTGGCCCGGCGGCGCGGCACGTCGATTCTCACGCGGAGCCGTGCGGACTTTGCGGGCCTCTTCCTCGCGTCCGTCCCCGCGTGGTGGCTCTTCGAGGGCATCAACGAGTGGACCCGAAACTGGACGTACGTGGGGGCCGAACACTTCAGCGACCTGGAATACGGCCTCCTGGCGTCGATTGCCTTCTCCACGGTGATCCCGGCCGTGCTTGGAACCGCCGAACTCGTCCGCTCCTTCGACTGGATCGACCAGTTCGACGACGGACGCCGGCTGGGCCCCACGCGCGGCCTCCTGGTCACGTTCGTGGTCGTCGGGCTCGTCATGCTGGCGATGCTCTGGTTTTGGCCCCGCTCCGCCTACCCCCTCACCTGGGGCTGTGCCTTCTTCCTCACCGTCCCCATCAACCAC
>CAZSBW010000652.1:0-1317 GCA_964604815.1 uncultured Salinivenus sp.
TGAACGCCGTTCCCTGGTTCAGCGTCCACCCCCGCAAGATTGGCTATGGCTTTGCTTGTAGCTACGCCGAAGGGGCTTTTAGCCGCCGCCGTCACTAGGAATGCTAGCGAAAGAAGCTTGATATGCTCGTCGTCGGAACTTCGCGCGAGAGCTCCTGCTGTGGCAAGTCGTTCCTCTGCTGGAGCATCTGTATCCCTGAGGATGTAAGTCAACCTGACTTTGGCTCGCCGGTCACCTTCAACAGCCGAAAACGCAGCTCCAACGACATTAAACCAAGATGCAGCGGAAGAAAGATCTGGGAACAGTTCTCCGAGGCGGTTCCTCCACTCATCGACAATAGAGGAGTCCGGATTTTCGGAAGAGAGTTCATTGACAACTCCGTATGTCAGTAAATTTAGAAACTCTCGGGGTCCTGGTTCATCTGAAGAAGAGATCTGCTCCTCTGCGGCTGCTCCTTCCCTGGCTGTGCTAGTCATAATCACGAGCCGATCGGGAAGGTCTTCGGCCGCAGTTCGAATTCCCTGATTGAGATCGCGCATCACACCCATGGACTTTGTCATGACATTCTCAGCTTCAGCCGCATAGGATGAATCGATCTCCAACTCACTGCATCCCGACAGCTCAGCACTTTCTTCCAAAATGGAAAAGAGGGCTTCCTCTTCCATCACGTCGGCCTCCATCTCTTCGGAATCTGCCTCGAACCGGCTGGCAAGACCGGGCGACGGCTCCGGAATATCTGAAAGTTCCAAGCCACCGAGATCTTGCTGGATCCAAACTGTCACATGTGTGGCACGCCGGTAAAGCATCCGCATTCGGGGATTCGTGGGAGGAGGAAGCCGTGATATCGAGTTGGCAAGCAGTTCAAGGGACTCGCACGTATTCCCGTCCTTATACGTCGAAAAAGCCTCATCGACAGCGTAGCATAATTCTACGTAAGGCCCAGATACCTCTGTAAGGGGCTTAGCAGATTCCTGCCCTCTCCGGGCCCAGTAAGTAGCCCGATCCCATTTGCCGAGATTACCTGCTGCCTCAATCGCATCGTGGTAAATGTGCGTCTTGGGTGTTGTAGGACTGGTAGGCTGCCAGCCAGGAAGGGTGTCTTCTAATATTTCTAACCCCCTCTCGTAGTCACCCTCTATGTTTCGCATCTTTGCTCGATACGATTCAAGGAGGGGGTGTGGACCCACGGTCTCCTCTGCTTCAGATAGTACCTCTACAGCTTCATCTTCATCGTCCAGATACTCGTAATCGATGATTGCACGGTTTCTCTCCGTCGCGATGAGGAGCGCATCGAGCCCGGTTTCCTTTGCAAGCTCA
>CAZSBW010000652.1:1327-1563 GCA_964604815.1 uncultured Salinivenus sp.
GAAGGTCGAAGGCTTCCAGAACAACCCCCCAATCAGGATTGTCTTCCTCGGCCATTCTGAGCCAGGGTCGACTCGTAAGACCATTCGTGAGCGGAATATTCTTTCTCAGTGCCTCTTTCAGAACTGCCCCAAGTGAAGTCGTGTCTCTCAAAGCCAGTTCGACAAACTCAACGACCTCACCCGCGTTCTCTGCGTGATACGAGAGCGTCTCCGCTACGTGAGAAGGGGGTAATTGT
>CAZSBW010000653.1:0-1557 GCA_964604815.1 uncultured Salinivenus sp.
AGATGATCTTCGCATCCTCCTCGTCGTCGTCGAGCATGCTCATCATGCCGATGGGACGGGCGCGCAGGATGCTCAGCGGATCGACCGCCTCCTGGGCCAGCACCAGCACGTCGAGCGGGTCCCCGTCGTCCGCGTACGTCTTCGGAATGAAGCCGTAGTTGGCCGGATAGACGACCGAGGAGTACAGCATGCGATCCACCCGCAGCATGCCGGTCTCCTTATCCAGCTCGTACTTGACCTTGCTTCCCTGCGGAATTTCTATGATCGCGTTGAACACGTCGGGCGCGTCGGGCCCTACTCCCACGTCGTGCCAGGGGTGTGCCATGGCAACCTCCTGAATAGATGTGAAAAATGGCGAGAGGGCACGCTCCGACGCCCGCACGTCGTTTCTACACACGCGGACAGAGCGGCTGCTCAGGCCCCGAGTGGTCCGTCGGTGGAGCGACCGGTCTGGGGATTCTCCTTCAAGTGCTGCGACGGGTCGAAGGACCGTTCGGCCCCAACCCAGGCCGCGAGGGCCGCGCTCGTGACAACGGGGCCGACGTCGTTGAGCGCGTCCAGCGTAGAGCCCGCAGCTTCGGGGGTGTCCTGATTGCCGTCCACCTCGTCGAGCACCTCGGAGGCGTGCTGCACGCCGCGCGCGAGTTCCGAGGCGGCCTCGGTGGTGTGATCCTCAATCCCAAGGCGCCGGTTGCGGTACAGCTCGGCGAGGGTGCGCACGGCGTCGGCCGTGCCCAGGGACACGCCGACCTCGTCCCGCTCGCCCGGGACCGACCCGCTTCCCGCCGTCAGCGTGGCGGCGACCGGATCCAGGCCCCGGTCCGAAAGCGCCTCAACGAGGGCCTGTCCCGGCGCAGCACCTCGGTTGACGACGATACTGGTGCGTCCAATGTACGGTCGTTCAGCCACAAGCCCCTGAACGTGGTCGGCGAGATCGTCGAGCGATTCGACCTCCTCGTGATGCCGGACGTGATCGAGGCGAAAGCTGGCCTCGGTGTCCGTCTGCTCCTTCTGCTTCTCAAGAATCGTGAGCGTGGCGTCAGCGTGCTCGTCGGACTCGTGATCGGAGAGGTCGACGCCGAGAAAGAAAGCGTGGGCCATAGCAACCGAAAGACGAATTCAAAAACGTAGCGGGCCTATAGGCATGGAACTGCGCGCCGCTCGTTCCGTCTGCCCGGGGACGCGTTCGTCCGGCCCTCGACTGGGGGAATGCCCCACGGTCACGCGTCGACGGTGCAGTACTGGACACTGAAGTAGGAGCGCTCGTCCGTCCAGACGGCTTCGACGGAAAAGCCGGCCGCGCCCACCAGGTCGGCAAATTCGTCGAGGGTGTATTTGTAGGAATACTCCGTGTGGATGGTCTCTCCCTCGTCGAACGCGAAGGACTCCTCGGCGACAGTCACTGTCTGCTCGGTGGTGCTGCGGAGATGGCTCTCCATGCAGCCCTCTTCTTCGTTCCAGAAGCTCCAGTGCTCGAAGCAGTCCAGGTCGAAGGTGGCGTTGAGCTCCCGGTTCATGCGCCGGAGCAGGTTTTTGTTGAACGCGGCCGTGACGCCC
>CAZSBW010000654.1:0-1556 GCA_964604815.1 uncultured Salinivenus sp.
GATTGGCAAAATTGCCACTTCAACCTGTCCAAGTCGGCTGATCGGGGAAATCCGATCCCACCTCACATTCGGACCCGAGATCGACCGTATTTTCAGCAAAGCCAACGTTTCCCGCTGAACGGAAGGCGGTAGACACAATTTGGAAGGGCGGACAGTACGAACGGCTAGGCCTGCTTATCGGACAGTTTGCAAAGGGCACCGAAAAATCCTCCTCAATCGTCACTCCAGCCCCCGAGCTAGGCCATCTAGATGGCCAGAGTCTATCTAACGTTCGAGAGGATGGACTCCAGATCAAAGTCTGGAGTGACGGTGGAAAATCTGGAAATCGTGAGTGCAGTTTGCGGCAGACATGCCCGTAAAAGGCGACTTCGCAAGGGAAAACCACGGAATCGCCCGAGGATTTTTCGGTGCCCAGCACTCAAACCAAAACTGTCCGGTAGCCAGCGGCTAGGCCTTAACCACAACTTTCTGCGCCACCGGCTGGCCGATGAGCTGCTCGGCTCCGTCGACGGCCACCACCAGCAGCCCGTCGAGCGGGCGCGTCTCGACGACCTCCACGGTCGCGCCGGGCAGCAGGCCGCGCTGCTCCAGCAGGTCCAGCAGCTCCCCGTCCTCGTCGGCGACGTGGTCGATGGCCGCCGCGTCCCCCTCTCCTAGGTCGGCGAGGGAGCGAGTGGGCAGGTCGTCCACCGAGCCGTCCCGCGCCGGTATGGGGTGGCCGTGGGGATCGCGTTCGGGGTTCCCCAGCATCTCCTCGATGCGCGACTCGAAGCGCTCGGAGATGTGGTGCTCCAGGATCTCGGCCTCCTCGTGAATCTCGTCCCACGAAAAGCCCATCACCTCCTTCAGGTACAGCTCCAGCAGCCGGTGGTGACGAATCACCTCCAGCGCCACCGTGCGCCCGGGATCGGTGAGCGTCGCACCCTCGTACGCCTCGTAGGTGAGGAAGCCGAGCTCGTCGAGCCGCTTGATCATGTTCGACGCCGAGGCGGGAGACACCTCCATGGCCTGGGCCACGTCGCCCGTTGAGACCGGCGGGGAGCCGCCCCGCTCTTCGAGCTTGTAGATGGCCTTGAGGTAGTCCTCAATCGACGGGCTCCGCATGGCAACACGAGGGCGGGGAGCGGAAATGGAAAAGGTACTGATAGGAACGTCCGTTTGCCGACAGTGTTACGCGCTCTCTGGAGTCGTCTGGAGTGCTGAGACAGAAAACAATCCGAGCAGCTCGTATCAAATTCGAGGGAAATAGAACCGCCACGTCCGGCATCCGTCACTAGAGCGTCCTACGTTATCTGTGTGAACGACGACTGGAGCGTGAGGCCCCGCGTCGTTCACGGTCGAGTTCCGTTCTACAGACACACTGAACCCCCTATGCCCGACGAAGCCCCCGCCCTCGCGTCGAGGAGCAAAGCCTACGACCCGTCCGACATTGAGGACAAGTGGTACGATTACTGGGAGGAGAACGGCTTCTTTGAGGCCGACGTCGACAGCGACGCCGAGCCGCACGTCATCATGATGCCCCCGCCCAACGTCACCGGGCGGCTCCACATCGGCCA
>CAZSBW010000655.1:0-1553 GCA_964604815.1 uncultured Salinivenus sp.
TCGGGGAACAGACACCGGTAGCAGGGGCCGTCGGGGACGAGCGTCGTCGCCTGCCCCTCGAACTTGTAGATGGCCCCGTGGACGACCGGCAACCCCTCGATCCGGGCCGTGTCGTTGACGACGTACCGGGTCCGGAAGTTGTCCGAGCAGTCGACGATCAGGTCGTACGCGCCGATCAGCTCGCGGGCGTTCCCCTCGTCGAGACGCGTCTCGTGCAGCGCGACGTCGACGTCGGGATTCAGCCCCTCGACGTAGCGGGCGGCCGACTCCACCTTCGGCTCGCCGACGTCGGCGTCCCCGTGGACGACCTGGCGCTGGAGGTTCGAGCGCTCGACGACGTCGTCGTCGACGATGCCGAGCGTGCCGACCCCGGCGGCCGCGAGGTACTGGATGACGGGCGCGCCGAGCCCGCCCGCGCCGACGATCAGGACGCGGCCGTCGAGCAGGCGTTTCTGCCCCTCCGGGCCGACCTCGTCCATGATGACGTGTCTGGAGTAGCGGTCGAGTTGGGTGGCGTCGAGCGAGAGACTCATGCGTGGGTGTGGGCGGGCGTGGCGTATAACCGCTTTCCCGATGGGATACGTTCAGGGGCGTCGGACCGTGGTGGCCGCGTCGTGACCATCGGGAGTACCGACTCGAAAGCCCCAGCCGTCTCGACCGACCGCGGGAGCGCGCCCGTTCCGGAGCGAAACGACGATCCGAACCGGCCGGTGTCGTCACTCTACGAGTGATAAACGAGAGAAGTCGATCGCGGGACCGCGGCGGGCTTATTTGCCCTGACGGTCGTTGCTGGTGATGCTCGGGCGCGTCTTCTCCGTGCCCGTGCCGCGCGTGCGCTGGCCGCGGCCCTTCGTGCCGGCCGAGGTGAGCCCGCGGAACGCGCGTCCCTTGTGGTCGTCCGAGGCGATCCACCCGAGATCGTCGTCGTTCTCGATCGCGGGGTGGGCGGGGTCCACGAGGATCACTTCGTGCCACTTGTGGGAGCCGTCCTCACCGACCCAGTAGGAGTTGAGCACGCGCAGGTTGCGGTACTTCCGGGAGGCGCGCTCCTCGGCGATGCGCTGGATCGACTTGCGTCGCGACAGGCGGTTGACCCCCTGTCGCTTCGAGCGGCGACCCGCCTTGTGACGCTGCTTGCGCGAGCCGCCCTTGCGGACGCTCACGCGGGCGACGATGACGCCCTGCTTGGCCTTGTAGCCGAGTTCGCGGGCCTTGTCGAGGCGGGTGGGGCGCTCGATCCGCTCGATGGCGCCCTGGTCGCGCCACTCCTGTTTGCGCTGCCACTGCAGTTCCGCGAGCTTCCCCTCGTCGGGGGACCGCCATGCCTCCTTGATGTGCGAGTAGAAACTTCGTGCCATTGTGTGTCCGCGGACGGTTGCGATTCAGCCGCAGAGCGGCTACATGTCGTCTCGTCCCGAGGGCGGGCCCGTGGCGGCCCCGCATCCCGGCGGCGAGTGCCCGCTGTGTCCGCACCAGCGAGTTGCCCGTACTTCCCGCGGTTCGCGGTTAAGCGCTTCGCTCCGGGCCTCGCGTGGGTGATCGTGGCACGCGTG
>CAZSBW010000656.1:0-1546 GCA_964604815.1 uncultured Salinivenus sp.
CGTGCCGCTCGCGCAGCACGTCGACGAGTTCGCTGCCAATCTGGCCGTTGGCACCAGTGACCAGAACGTGAGACATACGATTGGAGCGTCCGGTGAAAATCGAGAGGGCGAGCGACACAGTATACGTGGAATCCCCTACGAACCCGTCCCGCTCTCGTTCGGAACCGCTTCCAGCCCAAATCGGCAGAATCCGCTCGTTTCGGAAGCGTTTCCAACCAGGAATTTTACATTTTCTCCAAAAATATTTGTGCCTATCAGTTGATAAACCAAAGAAAGTGAAGTAATATGGGGGTGAGATAAAAAGAAATAGCATCCGAGGGCTCTTGACACACACCATCGACGAAATCGACGCGAAAATTCTCGAACTCCTCCAGCGCGACGGGCGCATGAAGCGCAGCGACGTGGCGGAGGAGGTCAACCTCTCGATCTCGGCCGTCAGCGAGCGGATGCGCAAGCTCGAGCAGCGGGACGTGATCGAGGGCTACAAGGCGATCGTGGACGCCAAACGCCTGCGCCTCGACATCACGGCCTTCATTCGCGTGTCCGTCGACGGGTCGGAGCACTACCCGAACTTCGTCGAACGGGTCACGGACATGGAAAACGTGCTGGAGCTGCACTCCATCACCGGACAGGGCTCCCACGTGATGAAGGTGCGCACCAAGGACACGACCTCGCTGGAACGCTTCCTCTCCGAGATTCAGGCCATTCCCGGCGTCAGCAAGACCACGACGAGCATCGTGCTCAGCACCTTTAAGGAGACGCGTACTGTGCCCATCGAGCCCATGGAGCTATACGACTACGAAAACGATTCGTGAGAGAGACCCCTCGTCACGCGCTTCCTGTGCAGAGAACGCCTCTCTGAGACCCTTTCCGATGCGGTTCTGCCCTGCAGCGTCCTGAGCGACGCGGTCTCCCCGAATACGAGTCGAGTGTTCGGTTCCATCGGTTTCATTCCGTTTACCCCCAACAACTTTTCTATCCATTATGCCGACGAAAAACGACGTCCTTGAACAGATTGAAGCGGAGAGCGTCGACTTTCTCCGCCTCCAGTTCACCGACATTCTGGGGACGGTGAAAAACGTCTCTATCCCAGCCCACCAGGCCGAGAAGGCCTTCGAAGAGGGCATCTACTTCGACGGGTCCTCAATTGAGGGATTCGTCCGCATCCAGGAGTCAGACATGCGCCTGGACCCGGATCCGGACACCTTTGCCGTCCTGCCTTGGCGGAGCGAACGTGGGGACGATACCGTTTCGGCCCGGCTCATCTGTGACGTGATCAACACCTCCACCGGCGAGGCCTTCGAGGGCGACCCGCGGTACGTCCTCAAGCGGGCCATCGACCGCGCCAACGAGATGGGCTTCGAGATGAACGCCGGCCCCGAACCGGAATTCTTCGTCTTCGAGAACGACGAGGACGGCAACGCCACGACAACCACACACGACGCCGGTGGATACTTTGACCTGGCCCCAAAAGACATGGCTCAGGAGATTCGAGCGGAGGTCATCTACACGCTCGAAGAGGTGGGCTTCGAGGTCGAAGCCAGCC
>CAZSBW010000657.1:0-1530 GCA_964604815.1 uncultured Salinivenus sp.
ACCGCTTGAGCTACGACGCAGAATGCATTGACAAGTTCTGGCAGGACGTCGCCGAGACGGGTCGGTACGCCCAGGAGCCGCAAACGTGGGCGTGGCCTGAGGACCTTGAGCGAGCTATCGAGCTCGTCCGGGCCAAGCAGCCCGAGATCCTCATCGCGTTTGGCTGCGCCGACGGGTGCCGAGACCCGGAGCAGCTCCTCAAGGCGTGCCTGGAGCAGGGAGGCTACGTTCGCAAGGTGTTCGCGATCGAGTGCACTAGGCGCTTCGAGGGGCCCATTCGCGACCGCGTCAGGGCGCTCGGCCTGGAGGACCGCTTCGAGTTTCTCCTCAACAAGTCAACTGCCACCCATGAAAAGTCAACTGCCAACCACGAATCACCTGAGCCAAACCGGAACCGCATCGCCGAAGGGCTCCATGCTGGACGCTGAGATCGCCGTCTACGAGGACGCCAATCTCTACGAGGAGACCGGCATCGAGCGGTACCTCCGCGAGATGGCACGGCCCGGCAGCCTGTTCGGCGACTCCTTCCAGTTCGTGCCCTTCGTCCTGGGGAAGCGCCGTTCGAAGAAGCGCCTGGTTCCGCAAAACTGCCTCACCGTTACGGTCTCTCGGGAGAGGGCTCGGCGATCGATCCCTGAGGCAAGCGACGAGACCGAGCGTCGGCTTCGGCGCTCCATCGGCAGGGCGAAACGGAACAGGAACTACGGGGGCGTTCTCGTCGCGAGCGTCGGAGAAGGCCGGGCCTTCCAGTCGACGTGGTACGGCCGACGTGGCTTCCGCCGGATGCTCCGCGCCGCCGGGATGAGCGAGGCGGAGGGATTCGAGATTAGCATCTGTCGCTCGGGAAAGGGCCTGATCGTCGAGGTGGAATCAGGACCGGAGTCCCGAGGGCTCGTGACGGCCCTCAATAATACGATCGGATGCATCCACCTCGCCCAGCAACTCGCGGAGCTTCGGAAGATCGCGAGGATGCTGAAGGGCCAACCTCCCCAAGACGTGATCCCCAAGACGTGATCGGGACCTGAGCGGGACTGCCCGGGACTTCCGTCTGCGGGCGTAGCTCAAGTGGCAGAGCAGCGGACTCCAAATCCGCCGGTTGAGGGTTCGAATCCCTCCGTCCGTGCAACGCGCAGCAGCGTTGTTGACTGCTTCTTCAATCCCGATTGGCGCGTCCACAGCGGCATTCTGTTGTCGATGTTTGTAGTCGCGGTTGGCGGGCGCGCATTGCCTTTGTGAACGCGGGCGCCGTTCATCGAAGAGCTGATTATTGGTAAGAGAACCTACTTTATGAGAGCGAACTCCAAAAAACCACCCATGACCATGTCTACTTGCGAACAAGAACGCCTTCTCGACCAACTCAAAAGTGCCGACGCCAACGCCCGCGGGGAGGCCGCCGAACGCGTTCGGAAGGACCTTCCTCCTCCCTCCCGGCGTGCCGTCATCGATCGGCTGGTAGATCACCTGGGCGGCAAGTACTACGACGTGCGCTGGCAGGCCGCCCGTGCGCTCGGCCTCATCGGTACTGCCCGC
>CAZSBW010000658.1:0-1529 GCA_964604815.1 uncultured Salinivenus sp.
TCCAGACGCGTCGTAACACTCGAAAAACGCTCTCACTGACCCGTGCACAGGTTCGTAAATCACGTTCCCGATTAGCTGAAAACCATGGGTCCCGTCAGTGGGATCGTTTTTGGAACCCCATTCACGAATCAGTGACTGCCAAAGCGGCCACTCGTGTTCGTTCTCGCCGGTCGCTTCGCTCCCGTGCTCAGGACACTTCGCATTCCTGCTATGATCTCTTCCTGCACTGCCTGGCAGCTCTCCGTACTCGTCTTTGCCCTCGTGTTCTGTCCGTTTCTCTCGTCCACGGCGGCGGCGCAAGCATGCTGTTCGAGCACGCGAGTGGTGGCTGGGGTGCAGGTTGATCAGCAGGCGGGGACTCTCTCTGAGGCGGAGGCAATGCTGCTGCGCCGGCTGTCGGAAAAAATGCTTCCCCTCCCCGACACGATTCGGGTCCGCACCGATTCGGTCCACTTCGGAACGTATTCCCCCATCGGCGGGACGGTGATTTCGCTGAGCCGCGACCGCTTCCGCGCCCCCGACAGCCTGTCGCGGAGCGCTCCGTACCTGTACGGGCGGGTGGACGCGACGGAGAGCAGCCGCTCGGGGCCGGCTCCCCGCTACGCGCACACACTAGCCCATGAGCTGGCACACTTCCTCGGTCCACATCTGGTGGCGGATGAGCCGCGTCCAGCCTGGGGAACCGTTCGGAGCCTCAGTGCATCGCGGCGAGTGCAGGAGATCGAGGCCGAGATTATCGCGGTCATCCTGCAGGAGATCGCATTCGGGACGGAGATGTCGGACCTGGGCTACCCGACGACCGTCACTATCCCGGGGGTTGGCGATCAGAGCACAAGCGAGCTGATTCGCGAATACCGCGGCATCATTGCCGACACGTGGCGGCTTCCCGCCGTCGGAACGTAGGGCAGTCGCCCCGCAGGTCCTGTCTTCTCCCTACTCGTTAGCCAGCTGGCCACAGGCCGCGTCGATGTCTTGCCCCCGGCTGCGGCGCACGGTGACCGTCACACCCTCCTGCACGAGTACCTGCACGAACCGGTCGAGCTGCGCCTCGGACGTGCGTTCGAAGTTGAGGCCCTCGACCGGGTTGTACATCAGCAGATTCACTTTGCTCGGCGCCCAGCGCGTAATCTCGGCGAGGTGGCGGGCGTCCTCCTCGTTGTCGTTGACGCCCTCGAACAAGCAGTATTCGTAAGTGAGCGGGCGGCCCGTCTTGTGGGCGTAGTACTGAATCGCCTCCTTCAGGGCCGGCAGGCTCGTCTTTTCGGCCTCGTTGACCGGCATGATGCTGCTGCGCGTCTCGTTGTCCGGCGCGTGGAGCGACACCGCCAGGTTGGCGCGCACTTGGTCGTCGGCCAGGTCGGCGATGCGGCGGGCGAGGCCGACGGTGGAAACCGTAATCTTCTGGGCCGACAGGTTGAGGGTGTCCTCGTCGGTGAGGATGTCGATGCTCTCCAGCACCGCGTCGTAGTTGAGAAGCGGCTCGCCCATGCCCATGAACACGACGTTCGTCACGGGCCGCCCGAAGCGCT
>CAZSBW010000659.1:0-1516 GCA_964604815.1 uncultured Salinivenus sp.
GCCAGCTCCACGTAGTCGGACGTGTGGTCGCCGCTGAGCCAGTTGACGGCCGTGTAGTTGGCCTGGATGGCGCCGAGGAGCAGGTCCGGGGCGCTCTTCTTCCGGTAGGCGGCCTCGTACTCCCCCCGCAGCGCATCCTGCAGGAGCTCGGCCTCGTCCCGCGTGATGGCAACCTGCCAGGCCGTCTCCACGCGGTCCCGAATCGTGCGGTGCGTGCTCGTCTCGTCGAGCTCAGACAGGATCCAGTCGTTGGTGTACTGGAAGTCGGCGATCCGGTCGAACATCGGGTTCGAGTCGCCATACTTGTCGCCGGTCGCGTTGACGCCGGGATTGGCGTTGCCGTGGTCGGTGGTGATGATGACGAGGGTGTCGTCGCGGCCGTCTACGAAGTCGAGGACGCGCCCGATGGTCTCGTCGAACTCGATCTGGTCGTAGACGAGCCCGGCGGTGTCGTTGTCGTGGGCGCCGTGGTCCACGCGCCCGCCCTCAATCTGGAGGAGAAAGCCGTCGTCCTCTCGGTCGAGGCGCTGGAGCGCCGCGTCCGTCATCGCGGGCAGGCGGGGCACCTGTTCCCGGTGCTCGGAAATGTTTCTGTGGTCGAGGACGTAGGGCAGGTGCGAATCGAAGAACGTGCCGAGGACGGGGCCGGAGCGGTCCCAGTCCTGCAGGTCGCTTTTCGTTTCGGCCACGTGGTAGCCCTTCTGCCGGAAGGCCTCCAGCAGGTTGGTGTCGTCGCCCCGCTGGTCGGGCACAAAATGGCGGCGCCCCCCACCCATCAGCACGTCGTACTCCCGCTCCAGGTACTGCGCGGCGATCTCGTCCTCCATCCAGCGCTCCGGCATGTTGATGCCGAAGCCTGCCGGGGTGGCGTGCGTAATGCGGGTGGTGGTGACGAGGCCGGTGCCCTTCCCCGCGTCCCGAACGATTTCGAGGATCGTTCGGTGCTCGTCGCCGTCCGGGCTCATGTTGACGGACTCATTGACCACGCGGTGGCCCGATCCCCAGGACGACGCGGCCGCCGCGGAGCCGGTAACGATGGAGTTGGCCGCGGCCATGTCCATGAGGCCGCGTTGCACACGATCCTCTTCGTAGAGACGGATCCAGTTCGACGGGCGCCCCTCCTGCCGGCGCAGCATGAGGTCGGCCATCGTGAGGGTGCCGGCGCTCATGCCGTCGCTCACCAGGAAGATGACGTTCTTGGCGGCGCCGGGGGCCTCCACGTCGTCGAGGTCGGTGCGGGCCTGTCCGTTGGCCGTGGCCACGCCCCCGGTGCCGAGGGCGAGGGCACCGAGGGCTCCAGTTTTCAGAAAGTCGCGGCGGGAAGGTGACGATCGGTTGTGGTACGCGTCGCTCACAGGGCGGTGGAGTTTGCTCGACAGAATGCAGTGCTACAATGGAAAACCTGGACGCTCCTGAAGATCCATCTTGCTTCGGTCATGACGGATTATCAAAGGATGACGTCGAGGCCGAGGGCGTCCTACCCGCCGGCCTCCCCTTCGATGCGCCGCAGCTGCTC
>CAZSBW010000660.1:0-1513 GCA_964604815.1 uncultured Salinivenus sp.
TGTCCATGTAGTACGGAAAGCGCCCCGCGCACCCGATGCCGCTGATGAAGACGACGTCCTCCTTCGGCACGTCCAGGTCCGGCAGCAGGCGCTGGACGGTCGACAGAATCGCGTAGTCGCCGCAGCCGGGGCACCAGCGCACCTCCTGGTCGGACTGAAAGTCTTCGCGGGAGAGCGCCTCGCCGCCCCCGTCGCCGCTATAACCGGGCGGCAGCGACGGACCATCGTCTTCAGAACCGGGTCCGGCCGGTTTCTTTGCCCCGGGCGGCCCGGTCGGCTTTTTCGTACCGGGCTCTTCCGCTTTCCCGTTACCCCCCGACAGCCCGGGTGGGAGATCGGGCTTCTTGGTGTCCGGCTCGCCATTCTCGTCGGCGGCCTCCGTGTCGGCGTCATCGCCTCCTGACAGCCCCGGCGGCAGGTCCGGTTTCTTCGTGCCGGGCTCCTGCTCGCCGTCGGACGCGCCCGCCTCATCGTCGTTATCGGCGAGGCCGGGGGGACGGTCCGGCTTCTTGGTGCCGTCGGGCGTTTGGCCGTTCTGGCTCGGGGTAGGCGTTTCGTCGCTCATGATCGGTTTTGCTTGTAGGAGGCAACCGTTCTACACTCAAGAGAGGCGTGAATCGTGATGCGTGAAACGTGACTCAGGCAGTGCCTCCATTCACGCATCACGTCATCACGCATCACGGTCTGCAATGCGGGCAATCGGGTCTCAATCCGGCGAGCAATCATGCAGGTGCCTGTGCCCCAAGAAGGTCGCCAATTTTCTCCACAATCTCCTCGGCGCGGAAGGGACGCCCCTGAATTTTGTTGAGCGGCGCGAACGTGCAGTCCGGGTACTGGTCGCGGAGGACGCGGATCAGCTGGCCGTTGTTGAGTTCGGGCACCAGCACGCGGTCGAAGCGGTCGATCACGTCCGCCAGGTCCGAGGGCAGCGGCCACACGTGGCGCAGCACGACGCTGCCCACGCGACGTCCGGTCTCACAGGCGCGTTCCGTGGCTTCTTCGATCGCGCCCTTCGTCGAGCCCCAGCCCAGCACGAGTAGGTCGCCCGTCGAATGGCCGTGGACCTGAGTCGGCGGGATGTCCTGCGCCACGCGCTGCACCTTCTCGGCGCGGAGCTTCACCATCTTCTCGTGGTTCTCGGGGGCGTAGGAGACGTTGCCGGTCTCGTGCTCCTTCTCCAGCCCGCCGATCCGGTGCTCCAGATCCGGTGTGCCGGGCGTCGCCCAGGCGCGCGCTAGCGTCTCCGGGTCTCGGACGTAGGGGAGAAACTGGTCGTTGCCGTCGGCGTCCTCGTAGATCGTGCGCTCGGTCTTTTCCGTCTCGAAGTTCACGTCGAACGGCGGGAGCGCGTCGGTGTCCGGGATGCGCCAGGCCTCCGAGCCGTTGCCCAGGTAGCCGTCGGCCAGCAGGATGACGGGCGTGCGGTACTTCGTGGCGATGCGGCAGGCCTCGTAGGCGGTGTCGAAGCAGTCGCCCGGCGAGGTGGCCGCGAGGACCGGCAGTGGCGCCTCGC
>CAZSBW010000661.1:0-1508 GCA_964604815.1 uncultured Salinivenus sp.
GGGGCTCTCCTCGTCGGTCCGAGAGACGGTCGTGGCCGACCTGAAGGAACGGCTCGGCGATTTCAGGTCGAAGATTGGCCGTATCCCGTCCCCCACGCCGCCTCCACGCACCACCCTTCAGATCCAGGGTGAGGCTGCCTCGGAAGGAGCCTGGCAGAACTACCTCGCCTACTTTCTCGATCCGACGGCCGACCACGGCCTGCGGGCCGATGCCCTCAACCAATTTTTGAGCGGGCTGAGGGGTTACGTAGATGGGAATCTCCCCGACCGCATCCCTGATCACCTCTCCGAAGACGTTGAAGTCTTCACCGAACGGGAGTCGGATGCCGGAAACCAGCCGGACCTTGTCATCTGGAAAGCGGGGTGGTTTTTCGTTTGCTGCGAACTGAAGCTCTACTCTCCCGAGAAGGAGAATCAAACCCGGAATTACGCCCGAGACGGTCAGGTAGGCCACAAGTCGAAAGAGAACGTCCCCAAACAGGGACACCACTACGTTTACATCAGACGGCCGGGAGCTGACGACGCAGATGCCGACCAATTTGTGAACGTCACCTGGAAGCAGGTACAGAAGTGGCTGACGCCGCTCGTTACCGAAGGCCGTGGGCGATACCCATCACGCACGACTGCTCAACTCAGCGATTTTTTCGACACCATCCATCAAGATATGACCGACGACCTCCATCTCGAAACTGAAAAGGACAAGATGAATCTCTACTTCGAGTACCTCGACGCAATCGAACAGGCAAAAGACGGGCTCGAAACGGTCTACGAGCACGAAAAGAAAAACTGGAAGCGGCGCTTCCTCGATGGATACTTGCCGGACACGTGGACGGAGGAGTGGAAATGCAATCCCGGAGAGTACGGGCAAATCTACCATTCGAAATGGAGGCGAAAGGACGGTCTGAATCTACCAGACGGCTGGGTTAGAATGCACTTCGTGCATCTGATTCGGAAAGAGGAGTCGTTTGAGGAAGGAACGCTAACAATGGAGCTCCGGTGGTCCGGCAACCAGAACAGATACAAGGACCGGTTCAAGGAGCTGTTCACGAGCGACCGGTTTGACAGTGAACTAGACCCGGTGCTGGGGAAGCATAACATTGATAGGGCACCGAACGTCAGTATCAACGTCCCACAGTTCACCAGAAAAGAGTACGATGTCTCCAGATCCAACCTCCCTGAAAGCTACTTCGAAACGCTCTCAACGGCGGTGAAAGAACATCAACAGCTGGCCCCAACCATCAACAAGATCCTGGACACCGCCATCCGAGAGGTAGACGAGGAAACGCAGGATTCTATGTTTGATCAATATGATCAGTAAATGTAGCGCTAGATTCCGCCGCTCTGCTTCCCCAACCAGTTCCCGATCTCGTGAGCGAAACCCTCCAAACAAACGGCAAGGCCGAAAGCGAGCTCCCCAACGTTTTCGAGGCAGACCTCCCGCCCCTGATCCGACAGGAAGACCCCTCGGCCAAAGAGCGCTTCCTGGAGTTCTTCCTCGCGGAAATCCG
>CAZSBW010000662.1:0-759 GCA_964604815.1 uncultured Salinivenus sp.
TAGCTCGATCGACTGGAAATGGATCCGGGCTGTAGGATTCGACATGGACGGCACCCTCTACGACGAAATGTCGTTTATCGTACAGGCCTATCGTCCAATTGCAGGGATTCTTGCTGGAGCGTGTAGTGCAGAAGAAAAATCCGTCTATCGGCGAATCGTGAAGCGATGGACGGAAAAAGGGAGTTCGTACGATCGAATTTTTGAAGAGGTGCTGATTGATCATGATGTTCCACCCGAGAAGCGAAAAAAGGTGATTGATGGATGTCTTTCTTCCTATCGCTCATGTCAGCCGGTGCTTTCGCTTAGTGCCCGTATTCGTTTTTTGCTAGAATTATTCGACGATAGGTGTTCACTATTCCTTGTCACCGATGGAACACCTCAGCTCCAGCGGGCAAAGTTCCGATCGCTTGAACTCGAGCAGTGGTTTTCTGCGTCCAACTCCATATTCACTGGTGAGTACGGCGAAGGTCATGCAAAGCCGGATACGCGTCCTCTTTCGGACATTGAGATCCCTGCGGTAACGAGCGCACCGGATAAAGTCGTCTTTTTTGGGGATCGACAGTGTGATCGTGAATTTGCGAATCGTGCTGGCTTCCACTTTTTCAGTGTCCTACAGTTCGAAGCGCAACACGTCACGTTCTCTGAGGGCCATAGTCTGAACTGACTGAAGCTTTATGAATCAAACTCCAACGGCGAGTATGCGGGATATATTGGGGGTTACCGGTATTAGGTCAGAGTACGACATTATGTCTTCTGTTT
>CAZSBW010000662.1:769-1507 GCA_964604815.1 uncultured Salinivenus sp.
GAAACGCTTCGTCTCCGGCTGGCGGTCACAGGAGCACACCTGTCGGAGCAATTCGGGCACACAGTCGATCGAATTCGAGAGGATGGATTTGCAATTGAAGAGGAGATCTACAGTCTCCTCGATACAGATCGGGCGGTCGGTCGCGTGATCGGCCTGGGCGGTCAGCTCCAAGGTCTATCCCAGACAGTGCACCGTACGTCACCGGATATGCTACTGGTACTCGGAGATCGCGAGGAAGCGATGACTACAGCTCTGGTGGGAGCTTACACGAATGTGCCTGTCGTGCATCTCTGTGGAGGAGATCGTGTTGTAGGTAACGTGGACGATCAGGTACGTCACGCCGTTACGAAGCTCGCGCACCTCCACCTAGTTACCAATGAGGAAAGCTATAGACGCGTCGAGCGTCTCGGAGAGCAAGCACACCGGATCCATGACGTCGGAAACCCAGGTCTGGATCGCCTGAGGGAAACAGAGCACTTATCGAAGTCAGCTCTTTCTGAGCGTCTCGGGTTTGATCTTCCAGAAGACGAGCCATTTATCCTTTTAATACAACACGTAATCTCAACAGAAATCGATGAAGCCTACGACCAGATGAAGACGACCCTGGAGGCAATCGATGATCTCCAGATTCGAACAATTCTTAGTTACCCCAATTCCGACGCAGGGTCCAGGCGCATGATAGATGCGATCAAGGAGTACGAGGACCGACCGTACTTACATACGTTCGAACACATCCCG
>CAZSBW010000663.1:0-1504 GCA_964604815.1 uncultured Salinivenus sp.
GGGTCCTTGCCGAAGAGGGCCACGTCGGCGTCCGACGCCTCGGCGGGAGCGGCCGGTGCCGGGTCCGAAGAGGCGGTCTGTGTGGGGGAGGAGGACATGGGGAGAGGTGAGGTTTGCAAAACACATACGTTCCCTACGGGTCGGCGAAATGGATGTGCCGGACAGTGCGTGGGGGCGTGGGCGTGAAGAGTACTCGACTTAGGGAGGAGGCTGGAATTTGGGGCGAAGCCTTTGGGTTCTGCGGCGTGTGTCGTACTTTTTTGGTGCCGATGCGCTTCAAACTCGTGCTACGGTTCCTCTGCATGGCCTCCCTCGTCGTCGAGCAGGTTGGTCACCATTTCGGGTCGCTGTTGCTGTTTCGCCGGCTGTCGGTCACGATGGACGCGGGGGAGAGCCTGGCGGTAACCGGGGCAAACGGGGCTGGAAAGTCCACGCTTCTTCGCATCCTGGCGGGCGTATTGAGGCCGAAGGCGGGGACGGTGACGCTCCGCGTAGACGGACAGGCAGTGGCGTCGGAGGCCCATCCCCGGCGCGTGGGGCTGGTGGCGCCGTACCTCGGCCTCTACGAGACGCTGACTGCCCGCGAGAACCTGGCGTTCCTGGCCGAGGCTCGCCGCCTGCCCGACGCCGACCGCCGCATCGACACGGCCCTCGACCGCGTGGGCCTCGCCGACCGGGCCGGCGACGCGGTGTCTGATTTCTCTTCGGGCATGCAGCACCGCGTGAAGTACGCCGCGGCCCTCCTCGCCGAGCCGCCGCTCCTGCTACTGGACGAACCGTCGGTCACCCTCGACGCGGCCGGGCGGGACCTGGTCGCTTCGATCGTCGACAAGCAACGGGATCGAGGCGGGCTCGTAGTCGTTGCCACCAACCGGCCCGACGAGGCCGCCCGCCACGACCAGTCGCTCCGGATTGAGGACCACCGGTGAGCCTACAGTCGAGACAAGCTGGCCCCCACGTGACCGGCTCGCTTGCCTCTGTCGTCCGGCTGGGGAAGAGGAGAGTGGGAGAGCGGACGCGCGGGTGTAGAGAGCAAGCATCCGAAGCGAGTATATCCCGCGCTTCTATGCTGCCACGCTTTCTGGTATGTCGGATGACTGCAGTAATCGAGTCTCCTTCCTCAGTTTTCCATTTTCAGTCCAGACTGCCCCATGGCCCACGACACGATCGAAATCTACGTTCGCGAGTGCTCAGAGGAGGAGGCGGTGAATTGGCTTCGAGACCCCCTCGGGGAGTTGGAGCAGCAAGAGGATGCTCTCGTCTTGACCTACGAGGGCACCTACGACGGCACGACGGTGCCCGTCCAAGTCGCCGAGCACGTCGAAAACGGGCCGTACACCAGCCTCTGGTTCAACGCGCCCGAGATGCCGTGGGACGAAGCCGTGGCCTGTGCCCGTGACGCGCAGGCGGGACTGGGAAAAGAGGTGCTCTGCTTTCTCAACGACCCGGAGCGGCCCTGGACGATGCTCCGGGTGACGGCCACCGGGGAGGAAGAATACGTCGA
>CAZSBW010000664.1:0-1503 GCA_964604815.1 uncultured Salinivenus sp.
TGCCTCAGAACGTGTCTTCGGCGGTCGGCGACTTCAACGGGAACGGGCAAACCAACCTGGTGATGCCCCAGCTGCAGTCGGACGACTTTCGAGGCAAGCCCGCCTACACCTACGAGCTGGGCACCGACCCCGAAGGAGAGGAGGAAGAGCCTGTCGCGTCTTCCACCGAGTCGATCGACGGAGAGAACCAGGCGGGCTCGCGGGTGGAGTTCGGGGGCACCGGGACGGCTGTGGTCTTCTCCGACAGCGCGAGCGGCTCGGGAGACGTGACCGTCGAACGCTACGACAGTGCGCCGGAGGGGGCGGCCGGCATTTCGGGCAATGCGAGTGAGTACCGCGTGACGATAACGGCGGGCGGCGACCTGTCGGTGGGCGACAGCACCGAGGTGCGCTTCGACGTCTCGCAGCTGGAGGGGGTCAACAACCCGAGCGCCGTGACGATCTACGTCCGCACGTTTACTGGAATTGGGGAGTTCGAGGCCCTGAATACGACCTACGACGACGGGGAAGACGAGCTCTTTGCCCTTGTGTCCGACTTCAGCGAGTTTGCGTTCGGGAGTCAGTCGGAGCCGTTGTTCTCGTATCCGGAGCAGGTGACGGCCGACGCAAGCCGGACGTTCGGCGACGCGAGCGGCCCGGGCGACTATCGACTCGTGGCCCTGCCGGGGGCCGTTGACCGGGATCTTTCCGAGAGCCTGCCCGGGGAGGTCGGAATAGAATGGCAGGCCTACTGGGACGATGGCTCGGACTTCGTGAGGTACGATGACTCGGACACCTTCCGCTTCCAGGCGGGCAACGGCTTCTGGGTGACCAGCAAGCAGGAGTGGTCGGTCAGCGACACGGTGCAGACGGTTGCCTTGTCGGAAAACCAGACTGCGAGCCTGTCACTAAACGGAGAGTCGGAATGGACGATCGTGTCGAATCCCTTCGATCGCGACGTGCTCTGGCGCGATGTGCTCGGCGAGAGCGGGCTGGACGTGCCGCTCTGGCGCTACGACAGCGACGAGGGCTTCGTGCAGCCCGATACGATGCGCTCGGCAGCAAGTGGGACGGCCTACTACGTTCTCAACGACGCGGGCGTTAGCGAGCTGACGATTCCGTATCCGGCGATCGGCAATGAAAAGTCGGCCCCGAAGGCCCGGGAGTCCGTGTCGCTGCTGGCGCTCAGCGCGCGTCCGGCCTCGGAGAGCGGTCCGGCCTCGACGGTGAAGGTAGGACTGGGGGAAAAGACGGCCCACGTCGCGCCGCCGGGCCGGTTCGAGCCCGTGAGTCTGCGCCTTTCGGCGAGCGACGGGGAGCAGCCGCTGATGGTTGCCCGTCGATCGGCGCAGGACGGTGGGCAGACCTTCGCTCTGGACGTGACGCGGCGAGTCGAGGGGCCCGTCGAGCTTTCCGCCGAGAACCTGGACGCGATCGAGGGCCAATCGGTGGCCCTGCTGCACCCGTCAGCGGGCACGACCTACGATCTCCGCGAGGAGTCTTCGGTTCAGATCGAGCCGGAGG